>CAYGAS010000250.1:0-4533 GCA_964347935.1 uncultured Nitrospiraceae bacterium
CCCGGCCGGGTAGACGCTGCTGTTGGCATAGTGGAAGATGTGGGTATCTTCCTGGCGCGTGGTGCCGTTGGGTGCAAAGAAGCTGAACAGTTGCTGCGTGGCCGTACCGTTGAACGTCCCCGCGGGAATGATGCCGCTGCCGCTGGTCCAGCTAATCTCCGTCATAGGGATCGTATTCGTCCCGCTGGTGAGCGGCGTGGAGGAGTTGGCAAGCAGCAGCACGGTCGTCGGACCCCCGCTGCCCGCACTGCGCCGCGCCGCCACTTCAATGAGCACCGCTTGGCTACCGGCGATGGACGTTCCTGTCCCAACCAAGTTGGCCGGGACGGTGAACGTCACGGTATCGACCGTTGCGCCCAGGGCACCAACCGCCAAGTGAAGCTGCGGCGGCGGGCCGGTGATCGATATGTGCGACGCCTGTGCCAGCGGGATACCGAGTCCCAGCGCGATCAGAGAGATGATCAACAATCTAAGAAACGGGCGTTGCATAATCATTGTATAGGAATAACAGGCCCCATCCGCGAATTCAAATCGGTCTCGGGGGCCCATCAAAGCCCAAAACAAGCGGGGCCTGAAGATTCAGGCCCCGCCGCAATCCTGTCTACAAATACCGACCGGGACTAGGGTGACACGGTCGCAGTATAGGTAACCGTGCCGGTGTAGGTACCGTCGACGGGGACAGTGTCATTGTCGTACGTATAGTCCCACGCGCAATCCTCATTGACGATCCCGCCGACCGCACTGTAGGTCGCAAAGCCGCTGCCTGCATTGTCGAGGGTGGGCGGTACGACTGAGCAGCCATTTCCCGCCACCGAAATCTGGTCCCAGGCGATAAAATGGGTGCCATTCACACAGCTACCGCTGGCCGCCTGACATTCGAGACCCGAGGAAAAGGCTGCGACGTCCGTATCCACCTGTACGCCCGTCGCGCCGCCATTGGCAAGCACCTTCACGGTGACCTGGCTGGTGCCCGGCAAGAAGTCGCCGCCGGTACCGCTTACCGACGATGAATCACCAACGATCCCAGCGGCCGGGGTGAAAGTCAGGGTGTTGGCGCCAACGGCATTACCGATCCGCAAGCGCACCAGGTTCGGGATCACGACCTGGAAGTTGAGATCCACGCCCGGTGTCGTACAGTTCGCGCCCGTACAGGTACCTGACCCGGCCAATGCCGGCTGCGAAACAGCGCTTAGCAGGCCCACAAGGCCCGCCGTCACGATCAAAAAAAAGCTCTTTTTAACGCTCATCACCATAAATTCCCCAAAATTACTGCCGTGGAACATCTGTCACTGGCCGCACGGCATCTCGCAGCCAGCCACATGAAGTCTTGCACGTGCCCGCCCAAGCGGGTCAGCCAGCGACAAATTGCAGGAACTATGCCAATGTCCGGTATAAACTGCGGAGCCTACCGGCGTCCGCAGCCAGCAAAAGGGTAATGTGCTCAAGGTGAGCACACCAATCTGTTTCTACAGGTGAATCAATAAGTTAAGATCTTATTTTGCTAGTAACGGCAAGGTTTTTAGACATGTGCACGGGGCTCGCAGGGTATTGGCAATTTTCTGGCCGCCCGTTCGCGCGCGCCAGGGTTGCCCCTTGGCGGCAGGGTAGTGAGTGCAGGCCCCCCGTGGCAGGCCTGCGATGCCGCGGCTCAGCAAAGGCATAGCAAACAGGGGCTCTGGATGCTCGATGTCGTGCTATTTCAGCCGGAGATTCCCCCAAATGCGGGCAATGTGATCCGGCTGTGCGCGAATACCGGGGCACGGCTGCATTTGGTCGAGCCGCTGGGGTTTAGGCTCGATGACAGGCAGCTGCGCCGTGCCGGGTTGGATTATCACGAGTGGACCGATCTGCAGACGCACGCTTGTTACGAGGAGCTGCTAGCGGCGCTGGCCCCGAGGCGGGTGCTGGCCTTCTCGACCAAGGCACAGCGACGCTATACCGACATAGCGTATCAAAAGGGCGATATGCTCCTTTTTGGCCCCGAGACCCGCGGTCTGCCGGTGGACATCCTGCACAGCGTGCCGACCGACCAGCGTCTGCGCCTACCCATGCGCCCCGAGGCCCGCAGCCTCAATCTTTCAAACGCCGTCGCCGTGGTGGTCTATGAGGCCTGGCGGCAACTGGGCTTCTTGGGGGCAAGCTAGGGCCCCGCGGCCGGTGCGGGCGCCGGTGGGTCATTCGTGAGGGCGAGCCGCAAAGCGCCGCCCGTCTCGGGACATGGCTCGGTCAGAGACCATGCCAGGACCAAACAATGCAGGCCCGTGGTCGCCCGCAAGACGACGTGCTCAGGCCCGGGCGCAGCCGGTGGACACACTTCAATCCGTCCATCAGCATTAACGCGGGTCGCCAAAAACAAATTCAGCGGATCCGGCCCATGTGCCCAATCCGTGCCAATGCGCGCGAACGCATCGTCGAGCGGGTCAAACGCCGGCATGCGTGTATGCACTGCCGCCCCTGGGTGCACGCCTGGCGGCAGCAGCAGATCGTGCCCGCCCCCCGAATCCTCGACCCACACGAGGAGCGCGCGCCGGCGGTTAGAGAATAGCCGGTGCCCCGGACACAGTCGCAGGGTACCGAGCAGAATCCGCGTGTTACCGACCGACAACCATTCACCCTCATCGTCTGCCGCGAAGGCGTACAGGCTGGCGACCAAAGATTCGCCGTCGGTCGCGATCCTCGCAAATTGCCCGGATGCGAGCATAAACGCGCGCGCCTCGTGCATGCGCACGACGAACTCGCGTTCGCATCCGCCAGCGGCCACGGAGCCGCGCTCAGTCATCGCCTCTTATCTCGAGCGCCAAGTCGGTCACCCGAAAATGATTGGTAGGCGCCAGATCCTGCGGGCAGGCCGAGACACAGACAATGCAGCGCTCCTCGGCCTGGAAGGTTGCGAAGCCACCGCGTGCCACCGGCGAGGGAAGGATGCCGAGGGTGCCGTCGGCCGCGACCGGCACAGCCTCGAAGACGTTCAGCGGATGAGCCAAGCGCTGTGCACGAACGCCATGCTCCGACATCAAGGCCGCAAAGTTGTCGACGCAACTCCGGTGGTTGGCCACACCAAAATCCACTTGGTAACGGAACGCATCACAAGCCGGCGCCAGCATGTCGTGCGTGCCGCAGCTGTCGGCGACCAGGCGCAGCAGCGGACGGGCACGATTACTGTAGATGGCGTCGCCGACAGCCAGGCGGATCGACATCAGGGCAAGCCGGGTGTGGGAGGGTGACAGGTACTCATCTAGATTGTCGGCATGGTAGACAATGAGGTCACCGACTTGACCGCCGGCTAGACTGGTGATTTTGAGTGTCATGCCATGCGCAAGCATGACCTTGCGCGCATCACCCCCCGGCACCCGCAGTGTTTGCCCCACGAATCTACGACGGTCGTATGCGTGCGCTCGCCGCAACGACGACAACCGCGGCGGCGAGACCTCGATGGCTGCTCACTCTTCAGCGCGCGGTTCCCGGCGCAGTAGCGCCTCGACCGCCTCCTGCGGAGATTGATCTTCGTACAGCACGCGATAGACCTGCTCGGTGATGGGCATCTCCACATCCATGCGCCGGGCCAGGTTGTACAACTCTCGTGCGGTGGCGACGCCTTCGGCCTCTTGCCCGAGCTCCGCCAATATATCGGCAAGTGTTCTTCCCTGCCCCAAGCCCAAACCCACGCGTCGATTGCGTGACAGATTGTCGGTGCAGGTCAGGATCAGATCGCCGGCACCGGTGAGGCCCATGAAGGTCTCGCGCGCGCCGCCCATGGCCACCCCCAAGCGCGCAAGCTCCGCGAGACCCCGGGTGATGAGCGCCGCGCGTGCGTTGGCGCCAAAACCCAAACCATCGCTGATGCCGGCAGCGATGGCCATCACATTCTTGAT
This sequence comes from uncultured Nitrospiraceae bacterium, assembly GCA_964347935.1. Taxonomy (GTDB): domain Bacteria; phylum Pseudomonadota; class Gammaproteobacteria; order Acidiferrobacterales; family SPGG2; genus SZUA-472. The sequence continues at coordinate 3,873 of CAYGAS010000250.1, forward strand.
GGCACCGCCGAGCTGCACGCCCGCAAGATCAGCGCTGGTGTAGACGCGCAGGTGTTCGTTGCGCAGCCAACCGGCAACGGCCTCGGCCGCCTGGGCCGGTTCCGCTGCCACGGTGAGGGCCGTGGGTAGGCCCCGGGCCACCTCGTGCGCAAAGCTGGGACCGGACACGGCCGCAATGCTAATACCGTCGCCCAGTACGTCGCGCGCCACGCGACTCAGCAGTTTTCCGGAACCGGGCTCGAAGCCCTTGGTGCCCCAAGCGACGATGACTTCGCCGGATAAATGGGGCTGCAATCGCTGCAGCACGCCACGAAAGGCGTGACTGGGCACAGCGACGAGAAGGTTGCGCTCTCGGCGCGCGAGCGCACCGAGATCCGTGTGCGGTTCTATCTCCTCGGACAGCCTTACGCCGGGAAGATATGCTTTGTTCTCGCGCTCACGGCCAAGCCGCATCATCGCATCCGCGTCGTGGCCCCACAGACACACGCGGTGCCCGTTGCGGGTCAGCAAGACGGCAAGCGCCGTGCCCCAAGAACCCGCACCCAGAACGGCCACTGCGGGCTTGACTTCGGCCATTATTCCTCGTGCTCCACTTGGCAGCAACGATAGACGCGCCGGGTGCGAACAGCGCGAACCAAGTCAGTCCGACGTCGCCTTCGAA
>CAYGAS010000251.1:0-5427 GCA_964347935.1 uncultured Nitrospiraceae bacterium
TACCACTCATGTTGGTGAACGGCAGCACAGCAATCGATGGCGGGTCTTGGGAAGCTAACTTCATGCTCTCTGCGGGTGTCGGTTTCTCTGCGACGTGCCACGGTGTCAGCCACGCAATCCCGCCAACTATGACCCCAAGCACGATGACCGCGACGCTCGCCACGACAGCTCGCCTAACCCATCGACTGCGTGTCAACGCAGCCCTTGGTCCTGCCTCATTTTCCAGACGCACGCGGTACGCTCGCACGGGGTCTGCGATATTCTTGACTTGCTGTGCACCCAGGAACTGGTAGTCAAGCGGTAGCTTCTTGCCGATCGCTATCCGCACCGACTCCGAGATGCAAATGCCACCCGGCTCCGCCAAGCTCTGTAAGCGGGCAGCCACATTCACACCCTCGCCGTAGATGTCGCCTCGGTCCTCAATCACGTCACCGAGGTTCACCCCGATACGAAACTGGACTTGGCGTTGATCCGGCAGGCCTTGATTACGGGCCCGTAGCTCACTCTGGATGGCGGCGGCACAGGACAGTGCATCCACCGCAGCATTGAATTTGGCTAGCACCGCATCACCGGCGTAGTGCATCACCCGTCCGCGCTGGCTTTTTACGGTCTCGGAGATGAGGTCGAGATACTCGCTTAGGGTTCGGTGAGTGGCGTCTTCATCCTCACCGGTCAGCCGACTGTAGCCAGCCACATCTGCGTAGAGAATCGCGGCGAGTTTGCGATCTAGAGGCTCGCTACCCATGGGGAGATCCGTGCAAAGGATTGATGGTACGCGGTGTTCTCGTACTGTCAATCCGCCTTGTGATCGGACGTCGGCTAAGGGTCGGAAGCTGCCTGACGGAACTCTATTCCTTTAGCGGCAGCTCTTGGGCCCACACCGGTCAGTCAGTTTCCATCGAGTCGGATACTTCAACTTCCTCGCGAGTCCTGCCGTTACCGATCTTTGGCAAGTGATCCTTAGCGGCCGACCGCTACGTCACCGGATTGCGTACCGACCCGTCGAGGAAGGCGCGGATGTTGGTCACCAATTCATCGACCAGGCGCTGGCGCGTCTCGCGGCTGGCCCAGGCTGAGTGCGGGGTCACGATCAGGTTGGGGATGTCGGGATCGAGCCCTTCACCGGCGGCTCGACGGTGAGCACCTCGATACCTCTAGCTCTTCTTTTGCAGCTTCAGGCGGTAAATGACCCGATTCACGCCCGATGACTCAACATAGAAAAAATCGCCGGGCACCGTACGGTATTCGCCAACACTGGGACCGTTCGCAGCCTCCAACGTGGCAGGTTTCTTACCCGTACATAGGCCCCAATAATGTGATCCGTCTCCGAACACGCCGGCGCATCTCACCTGGTCGTCGCCGAATATGCGCATTTCACCATCTACCGATTGCTTGGGGTATTTCGGATAGACCGCACGCATGTAGCCTTTGTCAATCTTAACAACGACGCGAAGACTTCCCTTTCCACCGAAAACAGCGTCTTCCGTGGCGAACTCCGCTTTTAACTTCATGATGTCCCCAAGGGCTCCGGCGAGGCGAACGTATCCCTTCTCATCAACCACGAGTGTACTAGCTTCGGCGCGTCGTACGGCGGGGGCGCGAGTCTTCTTCTGGGGAGACGAAACAGTCGGCTTTTCAGAAGACCAGTCAGGGAGCACTGTACGCGCAAGCTCGAGTACGGGCGCCGGGCTTATCAACTCAAGATGTAAGGCCCCATAGACAGCGAGCAGAATGGCGACAAGAGACCCGCCGAAGATCAGAATCCGCGAGGGTTTCCTTTCGGGCGCACTTTGGGCAACTTGCGTTCGTTCGACAGAAGACATTGGAGTGCCTCATGAGGGACAAAATTTGGCTTCGACAACCATCGGCCCGCCACATTGGATGCAAGGCAGACTGAGAACCCCGTACGCTACCTGAAATAAAAGTAGTAAAGGCGGTGTCACACCCCAAACTTGGATCAACGCCACACGGGGATATCCTCAAGAAAGTCTGACAGACGGCGCTTCTCTCCTGATATGCGGTTGTCGGCGAAGACATTGCCGTCATAGCGAACGTTCCCTTTGGTCGTTCTTTGTCCATTCGCCAGAGAGACAATCGTCTTCCGCTTTCGCACACTAGGGCGACGCTCAAACCATGGACATAGACCACCACCTCGTCCGCAACATCGCAAGTTAAAAAGCGCGGGTTTCCGATTCTGGCCACCCTCACACCGCGATTCGGCTGGACACCATCCACTCGAGCCGATGTTAGCTACGATCTGATCTTGTACGAAGCCGCTTCGTACAATGGGCTCTACATGAGGGGTCGCGTTGCCGCCTATCAGGAGGATTTGAAAGTCCCTACCTGGCAACCGCCGACGCCTCTCAAGCCCGGCACTCGGTATTACTGGTCAGTGCGTCTCCGTGATGGTGAAACTCTCTCTTGGTGGTCAACCCAAAGTCATGCCACGTTCTACGTCGTGGGAATGACTTCCGCCTGCGGGCAGTGGTTTCAGTTCGAAACCGCGAGAGAAACAAGCTGAGGATCGTCGTTTGCCGTACGCGTCAGCGGCGGTTAGGACAAGCGCGTTCTTGGGAAGAGGACCCTCAATCTGGCAATCCCGCCTTGCGCAGGCCGTCCAGGTAGGCATCGAGATTCTTATACCGGGCGATCGGAAAGAACTCGGGGAGTCGAGCGATAGTGAGCTCGGGATTACGCTCCAGTGATCGCTTTATTGCCGCTTGTGCTTCATCCAGCCGCCCAAGGTGGGCACAACTGGCCGCCAGGATCAGATGTGCGGGGACGTAATAACTGTTGAGCTGTAAAGCTTTCCTGGCGGCGTCTGCCGCTTCCTGGTAGCGCATGGCTTGCAGGTTTGCTGCCGCTATTTCCTTGTAAGAGACCCAGTGCGTCGGGTTACGCGGGCTGATGCGAATCACATGCTCGGCATGCTTGCGCGCTGTTTCGCTATGTCCCATGTTGCAATGAATCTCGGCGCTTGAATTCCACGCGCGTGGGGAATTGGGGTCGATTGCAAGGGATCGGTCAAGCAGAGCCAGGGCGCCCTCAAAGTCCCGTTCAAAATAGTTCTTCAATGTAGCCGCTTGCCAAAGCACAATCGGGTCATCCATATCGGCTTTCAGCCCCGTTTCCATCAAGCGTATGGCTTCCGCCTGCTCTTCTTTGGACAGCATCATCCCCTTTTCCTGCACTTCCCGGCGGTAACACCAAAATGCATACGCATAAGCGCGACCATAACCGGGATCCTTCTCGATCGCTCTGTAGAAATATTGCAGGGCCGTACGCGTATCCTCCGGTGTCAGCTTATTCATATAGGCTAAACCGCGAAGCAGGTAGTCGTAGGCCTCCATGCTCTCGGGCCGTTTCTGACCCACCCGTTCCGCTTCGGCACGATGAAACATCCCTTCAACGGTGCCGACGATGGTCTCAGTGATCTGATCCTGAAAATCAAAGATGTCCGCCAACGTACCGTCGTAGCGATGACCCCAAACATGTTTTCCGCCGCCGGTCTCAATGAGCTGTGCCGTCACACGAACTTTCTCGCCCGTCCGTCGCACGCTGCCCTCTAGGATGTACTGCACGCCGAGCTCTTTGCCGACTTGGCGTACATCGATGGCTTTCCCCTTATACGAAAAAGCAGAATGGCGAGCGGTGACACGGTACCAACCCGTATTAGCCAGTGCGGTGGTGATATCCTCGGTGATGCCATCGGAAAAATACTCTTGCTCGGGGTCATCACTGAGGTTGCGAAACGGCAGCACCGCGATCGTCGGCGGTCCTGTTTGGGCGCCAGGGCTGGCCAAAGCGGCGTCCGGACCCACCGTCTCCTCGGCTGCTCCACGTGTCCCTCCCGGCAGGCGCTCGACCTTCGCCACCAACCGATAGCCGCGTTTCGGTATCGTCTCGATCACCTTCGATGAGCGTGAGTCGTCATCGAAGGCCTTGCGCAATTTGATAATGGCGTTCGTGACGGCATCGTCGCCAACAACGGTGCCTGCCCAAACAGCACGCGCCAGCTCATCGCGCGTTACAGTTTGTCCGGGACGCTCGGCTAGGTAGGCTAGCACCTGCATCACCTTGGGCTCGAGCTTGATCGTGTCCGACCCCAAGCTCATACGGTTGGTCATCGGGTGGATGGTCCATCCCGAAATTTGGAATGCGTCCTTGCCTGAGGGCTCATCAGGGTCGACGCTGGTGCCGGATTTGCTGAGGTTGGCCATGGCGATTAGGCGCTAACTCACTGAGTTTAAGGTAGTCGGAAAACCGTTGGAAGAACGTCGGAAAAATGTCGGCCTATCGTCGCTACTTCGCTTTGCTGTCCTGCTTAAATCCATCGTGCGTGGAAAAAACCAGCGAAGTACGGAGGACAGACCATGAAGACCATCAGCCAAATCCAAACCCAGCGCATCCCCACTCAGGACTGGCGCATCGCCCCGCGATATGTGGATCGGGCAACACGCCTGTACCAGCTCGCCCGGGACGTCGCCGAAGAGGTGTGCGTGACCATCGCGGGTGTCTTCGAAATGCCGTTTCGGCACGCGGTGCGTGATAAGCACCTCGACCGGCTCGACGATCACCTGTTGAGAGATATTGGGCGCCAGTGACTATGGTGTCTACGAGATGCCCAGAAAGGACCCGCCAACCGCTCCCTTTCGATCCGAGCGGTCTCTCGCAGGCGATACTGCGCGGCTGAGCGCTACGTCACCGTATTGCGTACCGACCCGTCGAGGAAGGCGCGGATGTTGGTCACCAATTCATCGACCAGGCGCTGGCGCGTCTCGCGGCTGGCCCAGGCTGAGTGCGGGGTTACGATCAGGTTGGGAATGTCGGGATCGAGCAGCACGTTGCCCTTCACCGGCGGCTCGACGGTGAGCACGTCAACCCCGGCGCCGCCGATGCGGCCTTGCCGCAGCGCGTCGGCGAGCGCCGGCTCGTCGACGATGCCGCCGCGGGCGGTGTTGATCAGGATCGCATCGCGCTTCATGAGCGCGAACTCGCGCGCACCGATCAGGTTTTGGGTTTTTGGCGTCAACGGACAATGCAGGCTCAACACATCGACCTGCGGCAGCAGCTCATGCAGCGCTATGCGTCCGGGCTCCGCCGGACCGCCTGGGCGCTGGGCGATCAGGAGCTTCATGCCGAGCGCCTCGCCGAGGCGCGCGACGCCCCGACCGAGCTCGCCGTAGCCGACGATACCGAGCGTCTTGCCCGCGAGCTCACGGATCGGATAGTCCAACAGGCAAAACTGTCGGGCCTGCTGCCAGCGGCCGCTGCGGATCAGGTTTCCGAGAGCCGGGATGTTCTTCAGAACCTCCATCGCTACCCGGCGGCCGTTTCCGTCGGCGCGCGGCAGCAGGCGCATGGAGATGACCGCCCTGAGCACGCTGGCGAGCTGAAGGCGGATCTGTTTCTGCTGATGAGGCGGGA
>CAYGAS010000252.1:0-10196 GCA_964347935.1 uncultured Nitrospiraceae bacterium
CGCCACGGACGCAATCCTGACAGGTGGAATGACGTGAAAGAGTCGCTGCCGCTGCTGTCGAAACCTGCCTGGTACAAGAAGGTCAAATACGGGCGCGCACGCGGTCACGAACCGGTGCAATTCGTGACGCGAGTGCGTACATATTACGATGTGCTCGTGCAACTGGATCAAAAACAACGTACACAAGCAAGCACCCGCGTATTCAGCCTGCAAGCGCCAGCAATATAGTCGTGAAACCTAAGTTATGAGTGCTGACGCCCGTCACGCCTTACGTTTTTGTTGAAAAAATTCCCGCAGTCGCTCTCCGCACAGCGAAGCACAAACGCCTCCGACGATTTCGGGGCGGTGATTGAGCGCGGCCGCTGTGAGCAAATCAAACGCCGAACCGGCCGCGCCACGCTGAGGATCCGGCGCACCATAGACCAGGCGCCCAACGCGCGCCTGCACGATCGCCCCGGCACACATGACACAAGGCTCAAGTGTCACATACAGGGTGGAGCCCGTTAGACGATAGTTGTTGAGCCGGGCAGCCGCGGCGCGCAAAGCGACGATCTCCGCGTGCGCCGTCGGATCGTTCGTACTGAGCGGTTGATTCCAACCTTCAGCCACGAGCTCGTTATTAACGACCAGCACGGCCCCGATCGGTACCTCACCCAAGTGCTCCGCGCGCTCCGCCAATCCCAGAGCCCGACGCATCCAGCTTTCGTCGCTGAGGTGTGAGAGCTTAGGCATGAAGTGATGTCGTACCTGCCGCTGGTCTGGCACTGTGACGCCTCACGACACTTCACTCCCACTCGATGGTCGCCGGCGGTTTGCTCGAAATATCATAGACCACGCGACTGACGCCGCGTACTTCGTTGATGATGCGACGGGCGACGGCGCCTAAAAAGTCGTAAGGCAGTTCGGCCCAGTTCGCCGTCATGAAATCGACGGTCTCGACGGCACGCAAGGCGATGACATACTCGTAGGCACGCTGATCGCCGACCACGCCGACCGATTTCACCGGCATGAACACCGCAAACGCCTGGCTGACCTTGTCGTAGAGACCACTGCGTTCAAGCTCCTCCAGGTAGATGGCATCGGCTTGGCGCAATAGATCGGCATACTCCTTCTTCACCTCGCCGAGGATGCGCACACCCAGACCCGGACCCGGAAATGGATGGCGATAAACCATCTTGTGCGGCAACCCCAGCTCTTCGCCGATGCGTCGCACCTCATCCTTGAACAGCTCGCGCAGCGGTTCGAGCAGCTTGAGATGTAGACGTTCCGGTAAACCGCCGACGTTATGGTGCGACTTGATCACGTGCGCCTTGCCGGTAGCCGCCCCCGCCGACTCAATCACGTCCGGATAGATCGTGCCTTGAGCCAGCCACTTTACGTTGGTCAGCGTCGCGGCATGACGCTCGAATCCCTCGATGAACTTGCCGCCGCTGCTTTTGCGTTTGTCCTCGGGGTCAGAAACACCGCGTAGCGCCGAGAGAAACTCGTCTTCGGCATTGACGCGTACCAGCTTGACGCCCATGTGGCGCGCAAAGGTCGTCGTGACCTCATCGCCCTCATGCAAACGCAGCAAACCGTGGTCCACAAATATGCAGGTGAGTTGATCGCCGATGGCACGGTGCAACAGCGCAGCCACCACTGATGAGTCAACGCCGCCAGACAGCGCCAATAGCACCTCGTCGCCACCCACTTGTGCTTGTACGTCGGCAATCAGGTTCTCGACGATGTTTCCCGGCGTCCATAATGCCTGGCAACCGCAGATGTCATGAACAAACCGGCGCAGGATTTCGCGGCCCTGCTTGGTATGCGTGACCTCCGGATGAAACTGCAATCCATAGAGTCCACGCGCTTCGTCGCTGATCGCTGCCAGCGGTGCATTGACCGTGCTGGCAATCACCTTGAACCCCGCTGGCGCGCGCTCGACACGGTCACCGTGACTCATCCAGACGTCCAGCACACGCGCCCCGCCTTCCTCGCTCCCGTTCTGCAGGCCGTCGAACAGACGCGATTCCCCCTCAATCTTCACCCGTGCATGACCGTATTCGCGTCGCGCCGAGGTATCGACGGCACCGCCCAGTTGTGCCGCCAGCGCTTGCATGCCATAGCAAATACCCAACACCGGAACTCCTAGGTCGAATACAGCTTGCGCGACGCGTGGCGTGTGCGCCTGCGTAACCGACTCGGGTCCGCCGGAGAGAATGACCCCACGTGGCGCGAACGCTTTGATCGCCTCGCCTGACATGTCATGGGCGTGCAGCTCACAATACACGCCCGCCTCGCGTACGCGCCGCGCGATAAGCTGCGTGTATTGGGCACCAAAATCAAGAATCAGGATGCGTTGCGAATGCGGATCGGTCATGAGCTGAGTACAGCCGGTGCGTCTAAACAGGCGTTGCAGAGGCAACGCCTAGCTTTCAATGTCAGGAGGATCTTGCTTTCAAACAACGTTCGTTGAAACGAGGTCAGTCTTCCGTGTCGGCGACCAGATCATCGCGCTGGTAGTTCGGCGCTTCCTTGGTGATGATTACATCGTGCACATGACTCTCGCGTACGCCAGCGTTGGTTACGCGCACGAACTGGGCGCGTGTGCGCATCTCCTCCAAAGTGGCAGATCCCGTATAGCCCATGCTCGCACGCAACCCGCCCATCAACTGATGGACGATCTTTGCCATCGACCCCTTGTAAGGCACACGTCCTTCGACACCTTCGGGCACTAGCTTGTGCGGGCTTAAAGACGTTTCTTGAAAGTAGCGATCGCTCGAACCCTCTCCCATTGCACCGAGCGAACCCATGCCACGATAGGTCTTGTAGGCGCGCCCCTGGTAGAGCTCGACCTCGCCCGGGGCTTCGTCGGTACCCGCCAGCAGACTGCCGACCATGACCGCGTGCGCGCCCGCGGCGATGGCTTTGGCGATGTCGCCGGAGTAGCGAATCCCGCCGTCTGCAATGACTTTTATTCTGGTACCGGCAAGCGCCTGCGCCACATCGGCGATGGCCGTAATCTGGGGTATGCCGACACCGGCGACCATGCGCGTCGTGCAGATCGAACCCGGCCCGATACCGACCTTGACGGCATCGGCGCCGACATCTGCCAGCGCCTTGGCCGCGTCGGCGGTAGCGATATTGCCGCCGATGACGTGCACCTCGTCAAACCGATGCTTGACCCAAGCCACCCGATCGAGCACCGCCTGTGAGTGCCCGTGCGCAGTATCGACCACAATGACATCCACGCCGGCTTCCACAAGCGCCTCGACCCGTTCTTCGGTGCCCCGACCCACGCCAACCGCAGCGCCGACCCGCAGACGGGCGTTACCGTCCTTGACCGAGTTGGGATAGTCGGTTTCCTTCTGGATGTCTTTGAAGGTAATGAGGCCCTTGAGCTCGAAATTTTCGTCTACGACCAATACTTTCTCGATCCGGTGCTGATGTAACAGGCGCAACACCTCGTCGCGTGTCGCCCCCTCCCTCACCGTAACCAAGCGCTCCCTTGGCGTCATCACTTCGCTGACCGGTTTGTCGTACTGCGTCTCGAAGCGGAGATCGCGACTCGTGACAATACCGGCCAGTCCGCCGGCGCCGGTGACCGGTACACCGGATATGTTCTCACTGCGCATCAGTCCGAGCACATCGCGCACGCTCGAGTCGGCCGACACTGTAATGGGGTCCGTAATCACGCCGGTTTCGGATTTCTTGACTTTGCGAACCTCATCGGCCTGCCGCTTGGCGGTCATGTTCTTGTGAATCACGCCAAGCCCGCCTTCCTGCGCCAGACAGATCGCCGTGCCCGACTCGGTAACGGTATCCATGGCCGCTGACAGCAACGGGATGTTCAGCTGGATGGTGTGAGTCAGGGGGGTTTGAAGGTCGACGTCGCGCGGTAGAACCCGGGAATGGGCGGGCACCAATAAGACATCGTCAAAGGTAAGCGCGTCTTGCACTAGCCGCATGCGCTATTATATGGACTCTGTGCGAGGGGGTCCACTGGAGCACAGCGCTCGCCTTCGGTAAGCTCTGTGCTCCTCGACGCAAGGATGGATGTCAGCTTCCAACTGTCGGCAGGGAGGTAGTTAAAAAGCGATGCGATGGATACTGTTTTGTGCTCTGTGCCTCGTAGTGAGTGGCTGTGCTTCTCGCCCTGGGTCCGCGACCTATGAACAGCTTCATGCGCAGGCGCTGAGCGAAATCAAAACTGCCAAGCGCATGGGATTCATTTGGCGTGATACCGAGCTGCTGCTGGAGCAGGCTGCCAAGGCATGGGAACAGGGTGAAAAGAAGCGTGCCAAAGAGCTCGCTCAAGAGGCACTGGAGCAAGCCAGGCTATCTCAGCAACAGGCGCGCCAACAGACCAACGCTAGCCCGGCCTACCCGCCTAATTAGGCCGGCCGTCGGCGTTTGTCGCGACAGCGTCCCTGATCTGCCGCCGGAGGGTATGTTTCGATCGTATGGTCGGTGAGCCTCGCATCCCTGTACAAGCCAGCCTTTTGCGCGACGTCTATAGCGTCTCGCGTCTGAACCGCGCCGCCAAGCAGGTAGTCGAGAGCAGTTTTCCCGCTCCGATCTGGGTCGAAGGCGAGATCTCTAATCTTTCGCGGCCGGCGTCGGGTCACACCTACTTTTCGCTCAAGGATGACCAGTCACAGGTGCGTTGTGCATTCTTCCGCGCGCAGCAGCGTCGCCTAAACGTCGCGCTTCAAGACGGCCTGCACGTCATCGTTAAGGCGCGGGTAAGCCTGTATGAGGGGCGCGGCGAGTTTCAGTTGATCGTCGAGCACCTAGAAGAGGTCGGCGAAGGCGCTCTGCAGCGCGCGCTCGAGGCATTGAAGCGCCGTTTGCACCAAGAAGGCCTGTTTGACAGCAGCCACAAACGTCCGCCGCCTCGTTTGCCCGGCCGTATCGGACTGATCACCTCAGCCTCTGGCGCCGTCGTGCACGATGTCATCATTACCCTGCGCCGGCGCTTCCCCGCCATCCCGGTGCTGCTTTACCCCGTGCCGGTACAGGGTGAGGATGCGGCGCAACGCATTGCCGCCGCGATCACCCTTGCCAGTACTCGCAAGGAGTGCGACGTCCTTATCCTCGCCCGCGGCGGGGGTTCGCTCGAGGATCTTTGGGCATTCAATGAGGAGGCGGTGGCGCGCGCAATATTTGCCTGCGAGATTCCGCTCGTCTGTGGCGTCGGACACGAAACCGACGTGACGATCGCCGACCTGGTTGCCGATGTGCGCGCCCCCACACCTACAGCAGCCGCCGAACTGTTGAGCCCGAGTTGCGACGAATGGCTCGGGTATTTTCGCCAGCACGAAGCGCGACTGCTCAAGCTGGTATACGACAAGCTGAGAAATCGTCAGCAGCAGCTCGACTGGTTGACGGCCCGGCTGACACACCCCAAGCAACGCATCGGGCGTCTTTTTGAACGGGTGTTCAATCTCGAACGGCGACTCCGGCTGGCGACCAGCACTGCGATGCATGTGCGATCGGCAAAGCTCGCCGCGCTCACCATGCGCATTCATCAGCGCTCGCCCCAGGTGCAGATACAAGGCATGATCTTGCGCTGCCAGCATCTGGCCGCGCGCATCGTGGTCAGCATGCGGCACACTCTCGCTCAGCGCCGCCAGCACCTACGGGCGCTGGCCCAGGGTCTGCACAGCCTGAGCCCGCTGGCCACGCTCGAGCGCGGCTACGCGATCGTTCAGCGTGCCGACACGGGCGCGGTTGTCCGTGATGCGGGCGCGGTCATACCCGGTGAGCGCGTCGATGCGCGCCTCGCCCACGGGCAGTTGCGCTGTGTCGTCGAGGAGTCGAGAACGGAGAACGAGCCGGAATGAGGGTGTCGCGGTGAGCTGTTGTTCTCAGCGTGTCGTCCAGATCTTGATCGTATGGTCGCGACTCGCCGATGCGAGAGTTGTGCCGTCCGGGGAGAATGCGACCCCGTGCACGTAACCATCATGGCCTTGCAGCGTCGCGGCAATGCTCGCGCTTTCGGTGTACCAGAGGTTCACACCCGTCGCCGCCCCGCCGGCCGCCAGCCACTTGCTGTCCGGTGAAAACGACAGCGACAGCACAGAATGGTCTACGTCGGGGAAATTGCGTAGCAACCTGGCATTGTACGGATCCCACAGCTTGAGCATGTTCTTCGCGCCGCCGGACGCCAACCAGCGGCCGTCACGCGAAAAAGCCAGTGCCAGCACGACGTCTTTATGGCCCAGCAACGTCGCCAGCTCTCTACCACTACTCAGGTCCCAAAGCTTGATACCCTTGTCGGCACCGGCAGAGGCCAGAATACGGCCCCCCGGGGCAAAGGCGATCGCCAAGATATCGTTCTTGTGGCCTTCCAGGGTATAAAGCAGGTCTCCACGCTCCACATCCCACACAAACACCGTTCGGTCTTTGCCGGCTGCCGCCAGCCGGTCGCTGCTGGGCGAAAAGGCCACACTGTAAATGGCGTAATCGGGGCCGCGCAGCTTGTGCCTGAGCTTGCCGCGGCCTGCATCCCACAGGCGCACGCTTGCGTCGTCGTCGCCAGAGGCCAGCCACCGACCGTCCGGCGAATAGGCGACCGAGTTGATCGAGCGTCCGTGGCCCCGCAACACACGCCTGGAGGCCCCGGTCGTCACGTTCCACAGGCGAATCGTCCGATCGTAGCTGCCGGACGCGAGCGTTTGGCCGTCAGGCGAAAAGGCCACGGCATGGACCCAATCCCTATGCCCCGCCAGAGTGCGCGCCGGTGCCTCGCCCAGCATCAGGGCGGGTTCCACCGCCGAGGGCCCCGGGCGAGGAGGCCCATTGACCTGGTCGGGTGCCGGCCGCGTGGCGCCGGACGATTTTTTGGCTGCGCGATGGCTCGCGTTTGACGAGCCCGCGTCGTCGTCAATGCTCGCCGTCGCTGCGTTGCTGCTCGAGTGCCTGTTCGACGCCGGCACTGGCTGCTGGCCGGTGAGCAGGCGGACATAATTCATCACCGACGGCAGCATCGCTTGTATTTGAGCACCGTAGAGCACGAAACTCGCGCCTATCGCCCCGAGCAGTAGGGCCGCCGCAAACCAGCGTCCAGGGGAGCGTCGCCGCCTGCGCGCTATACGCGCACCTGTACGGCGTGCTTGGGGCACGGTCCGTGGTGTGATCCCGGTGGGTACCGTCTTGTTGGTGGTGAAAACAGCCGGTGCTGCCACTTGGCTCCGCCGACTGGCGTTTTTGCCCATGAGCGCATCCTGCAATTCCCGCGCTGACTGGGGTCGCTCGCTGGCATGAATGCGAAGCGCCCAGTCGATGGACTCGAGGATATATTGGGGATAGAGCCCTTGGCCGAGCTCGACTGCGGGAGTCAGCGGGTCCGGCTCATAGCGGAGAATGGCTTGGTGTCGCTCGGTCGATGTCACCGGGCGTTTGCCGGAAATGCACCGGTGCAGGCTCGCTCCGATCGCATAGACATCCGTCCAGGGGCCCTGCTTACCGCCCTTGGGGTATTGCTCGATGGGTGCGTAGCCCGGGGTAAGGGCTACCGCATGGCCCTGCCCCGGCCCGACAAGCGCTTGCCGCGCCGACCCGAAGTCAATGAGCATCGGGTTACCATCTTCACGCAAGTAAATGTTCTCGGGCTTGATATCGAGGTGCAGCAATTTGGCCTGGTGCACCGCGTGCAGACCATTCATGATCGGCACGAAAATGCGTGACAGCGCCATCTGGTCAAGGCGCGGGCCATCGCGGCGCAGATACTGCGACAGACTTTCGCCCTTCTCGTACTCCATGACCATATAGGCGGTGCCATTGGCCTCGAGAAAGCGCAGTACGCGGACGATATTCTCGTGCTTGAAACGCGCGAGCGCCTGACCCTCTTTAAGAAATTCCCGCAGACCGACGCGATACGTCACCACTGTTTCATCGTCCGCCTGGGCGATAACGTCGGTTTGCCCCTTGCGGCGCGCAATGTCATGCGGCAGGTACTCCTTGATAGCGACCTGCGTGCCGAGTTGCCTATCGCGCGCGAGGTACGTCACGCCGAATCCACCGTGGCCTAAAACGGCCTCGATGCTGTACTCGGCAAGCTCATACCCGACTGGAAGGGCGTCTTTGTAGTAAGCAGTCATTACGTCCGATGTGTCTTTCCGTTGGCGTAGCGCGTCGTCACAGCCGCCGCTGGCGGCCCCGTCCTCATTCCGTCATTTCTGGGCTAGAATGCTTGCAACTAAGGTGCCATTTCCGCCGTAGCGGTGGCAGGAAAGACACGCTTAAATCATAGCCCAGGTGCCGCTCGTCGGCCCCGGCGCCACCGCCCGTCAGGACCCGCCCCGGCTCCGGCCCCGGCCGGCGAAGGGGTTTTCCCCTGCCCGCAGCTGGATACGCACGGGCGTGCCCTCCAGGCCGAACCCCGTACGCACCGCATTGGACAGGTAGCGCCGATACGACAGCGGCAGCGAGCGTACCCGGGTGCCGTGAATGACCACGAGCGGCGGATTCGTGCCGCCCTGGTGGGCGTATTTCAGACGAACCGGCCGGCCGGCGACCCGCGGCGGCGCATTTGCCTGGACGGCGCCCTGCACCACCCGGTTGAGCTCAGGGGTGGGAAGGGTCTTAGAGGCTGAAAGGAATGCGCGATCGACCGAGCGGAAAAGCGCCCCGATTCCGCGACCTTGCCGCGCCGAAATGTAGTGCATGCGCGCGAACTTGAGGAATACCAGCTTTCGCTCGAGCTCGGTCGTGACCCGCCGCCGCTGTGACGTGTCGACGGCATCCCATTTGTTTACCGCAACGACGATGGCACGACCCCGCTCGATGACGAAGCCAGCCAACATCGCGTCTTGATCCACGATGCCGGTCACCGCATCCAGCACGAGGATCACCACGTTGGCCGCATCAATCGCCTGCAGCGTCTTGACCACGGAATACTTCTCGATCATCTCGCTCACGCGGGCCCGCCGCCGCACCCCGGCGGTGTCGATCAGCACATACTCTCGCCCGCCTCGCTTGAGAGGCACATAGATGCTGTCGCGCGTCGTCCCCGGCTCATCCGACACCAGTACACGTTCCTCGCCTAGCAGCGCATTGACGAGCGTTGACTTGCCCACGTTGGGGCGACCGGCAATCGCAATCACGGGTGTGCTGCCAGCCGTTGGTGTCTCCTCGACGCGCGGCAGCCCGTCAAGCACCTGCTGCATCAGCGCTTGCACCCGGTCACCGCGTGTCGCTGAAATCGGTATCGGTTCACCGAGGCCGAGCGCATGGAAGTCCGCTGTCGCAACAGTGGGATCCAACCCTTCCACTTTGTTAACCGCCAACCAAACGTTGGCGGCCTGCCGGCGCAACACGCCTGCGATCTCGGCGTCTATGCTGCTGAGTCCCTCGCGCCCGTCGACCATAAACACGATGCTATCGGCCTCACCGAGCGCGCGTTGGACCTGTTCCCGCATCAAATCCGAAAGTTTCGCCGCCGTGGTCAAGCGTCGATGCGTACTCGACCACCCCGTCAGGCCGCCCGTATCGACAACGAGGTACGGCCGATCGCCGACCGTGCCGGCGGCATATTGCCGGTCACGTGTAAGCCCAGGGACGTCGGCGACCAAGGCCTGACGCGTGCCGCAAAGCCGATTGAACAGGGTTGACTTGCCGACATTCGGCCGTCCCACCAATACGACAACAGGTTTCATGACACTGGCTGATAAATACGTGTGGAATCCGCCTAACAGGGCGCCCTTGGCCATCGCGTCGGTGACACATCCCACGCTCGACGCGTCAACGCGCGGAGGATTCTGACCTGATCTCGAGTGCGGCGAGCGCTCCCGCTTGGTTCTGAAGGAACAGTGTGTTACCCGACACGATACCGGCGCCGTTTATGGGGCCGCTGCCGATACGCGTGCGCGCGACCAACTCTCCGCTGTCCCGGGACAACCAATGAACGTAGCCTTCGAAATCACCCACCGCCAAGTAGTCGGCAATCAGGCTAGGTCGGTTGAGCCCGCGCCCGCGCAATTGGTCCTGTGCCCACAAGTTCGATCCCGAACGCTGGTCAAAGGCGGAAACGTGTCCTTGGGCATCCGTCAGATATACATTGCGAGCATCCGCAACCATCCCACTGTAACTCGACTCCTCGCGCGTCCAGATCTCGCGCCCGTCGCCCCGGTCGATCGCCACAAGTTTTCCCTGATAGCTCACGGCAAACAGCGTCCCCCCGGCTACCAATGGCGTTGCATCGACATCGATAA
>CAYGAS010000253.1:0-4531 GCA_964347935.1 uncultured Nitrospiraceae bacterium
ACGAGCTTGAGCACCTGTGCCGCTACATCACGCGCCCGGCGATCGCCACCGAGCGGCTGAGCGTGAACCACGCGGGGCAGGTCGTGCTGAAGCTCAAGACGTCTTATCGCGACGGCACGAGCCATATCGTGATGTCGCCGCTCGAATTCATGCAACGGCTGGCAGCTCTCGTGCCGCGCCCGCGCCTGCATCTGATCCGCTTTCACGGGGGTGCTGGCGCCGCACGCCAGACTGCGTGCCGCTATTGTGCCGACCGTCGCGCTGACGAGGCCAGCGCCCGCAGCCGATTGCGCGCATGCGCATGGCACTTCAGCGTGTCTGAGCTGGGCGCGCTTGCTCAAGCGCGTGTTCGACATCGATATCGAACGCTGCCCGCAGTGCGGCGGTAACCTGAAGATCATCGCGGCGATCGAAGAGCCGGCGCTGATCGAGCGCATCCTCACGCACCTGGGGTTGTGTGCCCAGCCCCCGCCACGCACACCGGCGCGGCGCGTGGCGCTTTTTCAGGCGGCTTGATCCGCGAACGCGCAGCCGATGGGAGCGCTCGGCGTGCGCTCGTGCCAACCGTGCGCACTGAGGAATATCAGAGGCAGCGGAGGGCGAGATTCTGCGGAAAACAGCCGGGCTTGCGTGAATTGTCACGCCGTTGACAGTATGACGGGTGGGGGCATAGAGTCTCCGAGCGCGGGAAATGCGGTTTAAAATCCCTATGCTCATGTCGGGTCAGGTCTGAGATCCCCGCGGGTCGGCGGGGCGTGAGGGTGATACCAATCGATTGAAATTTTTTTGCAACCGAAGAAAAAGGCTACCTGGCGACAGGAGTCGTGGTCTTGACCAATTCGATTTTTGCTTGATGACCAACAAGGAGAGCACGGCATGAACAGGTTCGTCAAAGGCGTAGCGCTCGGCGCTATCGCTACAACCTTTCGGTTCGCAGGAGTCCCCACATGAGCACTCGCACTCGCGCCCTCATCACGCTCGCAGCAACGATCGCGCTCGTGGCGCCGGCTGTCGCCCTCGCCCAGGGCGACGTTCCCCCGCCGCCGTCGCTCAAAGCGCCCGCGAACTCGGTACCGGCTGATCCGTGGCCGCGCGACATGACACTGACCAACGCGAAGGCGGTCATCTACCAGCCGCAGATCGAGTCGTGGAGCGGCAACGAACTGAAGTTCCGCGTCGCAGTCGCGCTCAAGCCGAACGACGCCACGACCGAGACGTTTGGCGTGATCTCGGGGAGCGCACGCACCGCGGTGGACCGCGGCTCGCGCCTGGTAGATCTCGACGACTTCGGCGTCTTCGAGCGCCAGTTTCCGACCTTGCCCGATAACGGAGGTGCGTACACGCACGAGCTGACCCGGGCGGTCGAGAGCGCACTCGCCACGATCTCGCTCAATCGGCTGGAAGCCTCGCTCGCTGCGGCGGGCATCAGGACACCGGCCCTCCAGACGGTGGATAACACTCCGCCGAAGGTCATCGTGAGCTACGGCCCCGCGATCCTGGTGCCGGTCGACGGGGCGCCGGTGATCAAGAACATTCCCGACTCGCGCTTCGAGCGGGTGATCAACACCCAGGCGATGATCGCGCGCGCCGCCCAGCGTTTGGACACCGCCAAGATCGGGGCGGGTGATCTCGCGCGCAGCGGCGGCCCGCTGGGGGACTGACTGGCAGCAAATATTTGTATTTCTTGACAGATAGTTATGATCGCTAGCTGAAGTAGTTTCTAGCGCTTGGCGGCCTCTCGCGCGGCGTACCGGCTATTTCTTCAGCAGCACGTATACCGCGCCGGTGCCGCCGTCATTGGGGCGGGCGGAGCAAAAGGCGAGCACGTCGCGGTGGCGGCGCAACCACCCGTTGAGCTTGCCCTTCAGGACCGGGATCTTCCCCTCCGAGCCGAGACCTTTGCCATGGACGATCCTGACGCAGCGTTTGTCCTGGAGGCGGCAGTCGCGCAGGAACTGTTTGAGCAAGGTGTGGGCATCCGGGACTCGCAGGCCATGGAGGTCGAGCTCGGCCTGGATGGCGTATTGGCCGCGTCGGAGCTTTCGCACCGTGCTCGGACGCAGGCCCGGGCGAACAAACAGAAGCTCTTCACCGGTCTCGATCTCGGCGTAGTCATGCGGTCCCGACAGCAGGTTTTCGATCACCTCGCGGGCGTCGCGCAGGGACTGGTGCGGAATGGGCGCAGGCCGCTTCGCGGGCGGGGTCACACGGTCCTGCCTGAGAGGCTGGACGCCTCCCAGTGATTCGCGGAACACGGCACTGTCGGCGTTTTTGTGTTTAGCTTCGTCGCTCATGCTGGCGTACCCCGGCAGCAGCGCTTGAGTGCCCGGTCGCACCGCGCGCTCGCTCCTGTACTGTTCATAGCACAGACGCGACTACTTGTGGTGCTCTTTCAAGTAGCGATCGGCATCAAGTGCGGCCATGCAGCCGCTTCCCGCCGATGTGACCGCTTGGCGGTAAACATGATCCTGCACGTCACCCGCGGCGAACACCCCCGGTATGCTCGCGGCGGTGGCGTCGCCCTCACAACCGGCGTTGGTGACGATGTAGCCGTTTTGCATCTCCAGCTGGCCAGCAAAAAGTTCCGTGTTGGGCGTATGGCCGATGGCAATGAACACGCCTTTGACATCGAGCGTCTTGGTTGCCCCGTCTTTTGCGTGCTTGATGCGTACCCCGGTGACGCCGCTCTCATCGCCCAGGATCTCTTCGACCACATGATTCAACTCAAGCGTGACGTTACCGCCGCGCTCGACGGTGCGCTGCATGAGGTGATCCACCATGATGGCGTCGGCGCGGAACTCGTCGCGCCGATGCACCAGCGTCACGCTGGAGGCCAGGTTCGCCAGGTAAAGGGCCTCTTCAACCGCCGTGTTGCCACCACCGATCACCGCCACCTTCTCGCCCTTGAAGAAAAACCCGTCACAGGTCGCACACGCCGATACGCCCTTGCCTTTGTATGCCTCTTCGGACGCCAAGCCAAGATACTTGGCTTTAGCGCCCGTGGCGATGATCAGCGCGTCGCAGGTGTAAACACCGTTGTCGCCAGTAAGTCGAACGGGCCGGATATTCAGCTCGGCCTTGTTGATATGATCGAACACGATCTCGGTATGAAAACGTTCCGCATGGCGGCGCATGCGATCCATCAGATCGGGTCCTTGTAGGCCTTCGACATCGCCCGGCCAGTTATCGACGTCGGTTGTAGTCATCAACTGACCGCCTTGTTCAATGCCGGTGATGAGCACAGGCTGGCGATTCGCGCGCGCGGCATAGACCGCGGCCGTGTAACCCGCCGGGCCCGAACCCAATATCAGGACCTGGCAGTGTTTGGGCTCTGCCATGGATGACTACTCCTTTCGCGAAGAGAGAGTCTACAAAGTGCCCGCGGTTGCGTGTAGACAGGTGGTCTGGTGAATCGTTCTGGCTATGTTACGCTATCCGCGCGATTGGGGTAAAGGGAGGACACATGCGCGTCGGCATTCCGAAAGAAATCAAGCCGAAGGAGGGGCGAGTGGCTCTGATTCCGCCGGCGGCGGGCGAGTTGGTCAAGCACGGCCATAAAGTGTACCTGCAATCGGGCGCCGGTATGGCGAGTGGTTATCCCGACCTCGACTATCGCAACGTCGGCGTGCGCATCGTCGAGGACGCCGTGACGTTGTACGGCGAGGCGGAGCTGGTACTCAAGGTTAAGGAACCGATTGCCGCGGAGTACGGCCTGCTGCGCGATGACCACATTCTGTTCTGTTTTCTGCATCTGGCGGCCAATGCCGAGCTCGCTCTGGTTCTCAAAGAGAAAGGCCTGACCGCTGTTGCATTTGAGACCGTGAAGCAGCAGGGACAGTTGCCGATCTTGGCGCCCATGAGCGAGATCGCAGGGCGCTTGGCGATACAGATCGGCGCCGTGTTGCTGCATGCCCCCGAGGGCGGCCGCGGCCTGTTGCTGGGAGGGCTGGCGTCCGCCGAACGCGGCCGCGTAGTCGTGCTCGGTGCCGGTAACGTCGGACGTTGCGCGGTAAGCGCGGCCGCGGAAATGGGCGCGCAGGTCACCGTATTTGCGCGCAGTCGTGAATCACTGCTGCGGGTGCATGCATTGGGGCCCAACGTGACGGCGCTGCCGGCATATCAAAGCTTGATCGTCGATGCGGTATTGAACGCCGACCTGCTGGTGGGCGCGGTACTGATCCCGGGTGCACGGGCACCGCAGCTAGTCACTGCGGCGCAGGTGGCGCAAATGAAACCCGGCAGCGTGATCGTCGACGTGGCTGTCGACCAGGGAGGCTGCGTGGAGACTATCAGGCCGACGGACTATGATCACCCGGTTTACGTGGAGGAAGGCGTGGTCCATTTCGGTGTGACCAACATGCCCGGTGGCGTGCCGCGCACCAGTTCCCAGGCGCTATCGAGCGCATTGTTACCATTTGCGTTGCGATTGGCGGAAAAGGAAGGGCTCGCCGATGCCGTGTTGCGCGCGGCGATCAATGTGCGAGAAGGGGATGTTGTGCATCCGGCGGTTGCCGCGGCCCTTGCATAATCT
>CAYGAS010000254.1:0-9069 GCA_964347935.1 uncultured Nitrospiraceae bacterium
CCGAGGTGCGTACGGTCAGATACACCGAGTCCCTAAGCGTCTCCCAGTGAACAGTGCGCCACGCGAGCGCGCCCAGCATGCCGACATAGAAACCGATGTCGGGGGCAAACGGGGTAATCTGCAGCTCGAGACCTGGACGCCGCAGGCCTTCAAGGGCGCCGATGCTCTCGAGCCCGTGACCGGCGAGCCAATAGAACGCACCCAGGCCGAGACCCACGACCGCACCCACGCCGGCAGCGTGCACCAGGGCACGGATCGCTTTGTTCTCGGGCCGCAGGCGCGCAAGCAACGGCATACGGTCTCCATAGAACTTCAGGGCAAGCCCCACGACCACGGCCAAAACCACGCTCGCACCGGGACCGACCGGCAGCCACCGGTCCTCGGGCAAAATGGTGGCGATGCTCGGGAAGCTATCCTGGAACATGCGCAGAAAAAAGTATGGCCCAATGTAAACCGCAGTGACCCACATCGAACCGAGGCCAAGCGCCGACCACCAACTGTCCTGGCGATCGCCATATTGGTCCACCCAAGCCGGCATCTCCTTGATATCCCCTTCACGAATCGCAGCAATGCGGTATGCCGCTGCCAGCACAATGGCGAAAAATCCGCCGAGCGATGCGGCTTCCGATGGCGTCGCCCAACCGCCGAGGATCGCGCCTAACACAGACATGATCAGCACCGCCAGCGGTACGAAGGAGGTCAGTATTTGCAGAACCAGCTGGTGCATCGGCACGCCCGTCTCTTCCGGCGGTTTCGGTGCCAGTCGCGGGTTGAGCAACGCGCGACCGACCACGTAGCCCATATAAAGCGCCGCCAGCAAGAACCCGGGGATCATGGCAGCGGCGTAGGCCTGCACCACCGAGACACCGGAGGTCGCCGCATAGACAATGAGCATGATGCTGGGGGGTATGAGGATGCCGAGGCAGCCGCCCGCGCAGATCACGCCTGCGGAGAACTTCGTGTCGTAGCCCGCTTTGAGCAGCGCCGGGAAGGCGAGCAGACCCATCAGCGTCACCACCGCACCGATGATGCCGACCGCCGTGGCGAAGATGGCACAGGTGGCCATCGCGGCGACGGCCAACGAGGCTGGCACGTTGCGAGCGGCGATGTAGATACTGTAGAACAAGCGGTCGACGATATTGGCGCGCTCGACGATATAGCCCATAAACAAAAACAACGGCACAGCGACGAGCACGTCGTTGGTCATCACCGAGTACGTCTGGTTGACCAGCAGATCGAAGATCGTGTTGTCATACCAGGGTACCGGCTGGGCGCGATAGGCGTAGAAGCCGAAACCCACGCCAAGCGCGATCAGCGTGAAACAGATCGGGAAACCCAACAGGATCGCGAACAACAACAGCCCCAGCATCAACAGGGCGACTTGGGGGTCCGTCATTTCGCTTCCTCGCTCGGCTCGTCGATGTGCAATTTTTGCTCGAGCTTGGCCTCGTGCTCGGCCACCAGTTGCTTCTCGAGCTCCTCAACATCGTGCAAGCGTTCTGGCCAAGCGCCAGTACGCAGTGTCGTGATGCATCGCAAGACTTCGGCGATGCCCTGGATCGCGCAGAAGACCGCCGCAATCGGCAGGATTGTTTTCAATGGCGAGACCGGCATGCCGGCGGGGCTGTTGATACTCACCTCACCGATGGGACCGGTCGGGCCGTAGGGACGGTACGTCCAGGACTCGGCGGCGTAATCCCAGCCGGCCCAGATCATCGCCGCCATACCAGGAAAGAAGAACACGAAGTAAAGCACAAGCTCGACGGTGGCCTGCATCCGCGGCGGCCACAGTCGAAACACGACATCGCCGCGCACATGGGCATCGCGCGAGAGCGCATAGGCCCCTCCCATCATGAACAGCGCGCCGTACATCAGGTAACTCAGATCAAAGGCCCACGCGGTGGGATCGCGCAATGCCTTGCGCACGAATATCTCGTAGGTCACGCCGACAGCCAGCACCACGATACACCAAGCAAAGGCCTTGCCCGTCCAGGTGCTCAAATTATTGATAAAGAGGATTAAACGATTCACCGCTGCCGACCGACTTATCGTTCTGTAGAGTCAATGCGCTCGGGGCGGCGCATGGTGCGCCGCCCCGAACCTGGATCAAATGAACTTATTGTTTACCGACCGACCCTTTATGAGAACTTCGGCATATCCTTGAAGTAATGATCATAAGCGAGCTTGTAGTCGGCGCTGTTCAACAGATAATAGAAGGCCGCCCGTTTTGCGAAGTCCCTGTACGACTTCAGGACCTTATCAAAGAACGGGTCTTCTTTGGTCATCCGGCCAATCAGCACGTCCCAGGCCTTGAGCTGCTCATTCATGAGCGACTGCGGCGTGCGGTAGGCCTTGACGCCCGCCTCCTTGGTCAGCCACTGCAAGTCGGCCGAGTAGCGGTCCATCCCCATCCAGAAGTTCTGCGAAGACGCTGCTGCCGCCGAATGTTTCAGGATCGCCTTGTGCTCGTCCGCCAGGCCGTTGTACTTGGTCTTGTTCCAGATAATTTCGAAGAACTCCGCCGCCTGGTGGTAGCTGCCCATCATGTAGACTTTACTGACGTCGTGGGCGCCAAAGCTTCTATCTGACGAGGGATTGTTGAACTCGAACGCCTCGATCACGCCGCGCTCCAGAGCGGGTACGATTTCGCCGCCGGGGAGCTGCGTCACCTTCAGGCCCATCTCCTGCATCAGGTCAGCCGCGAGACCCACCGTGCGGTACTTTAGGCCCTTCATGTCCTTGGCGCTCTTGATCGGCTTCTTGAACCAGCCAAGCGGCTGGGTCGGCATCGGCATGGCGAAGAAGCCGACGACGTTGAGGCCGAGCTTCTCAAGCAGCTCGTTATAAAGCTTGATGCCCTCGATGTTGATCCACGCCAGTCCGAGGTGAGCATCCTGCCCATACACGGGTCCGGTACCGAACAGCGATGCCACCTTACTCTTGCCATACCAATACACGGGCACGCTGTGCCCGCCATCCAAGACGCCGCGGCTCACTGCGTCCATCACCTGGAACGGCTTCACCACGGCACCGGCGACGAGATAGTTGATCTTCAAACGGCCGCCTGACATCTGATTGACGGCATCGACGTACTGCATGGCCATGTCATTGAAGATGTCCTTAGCGCCCCAGGCGCCCTGCATCTTCAGCACCGTCGTCTGGGCTCTCGAGACCATCGGGAAGCCTAGTGTGGCCGCACCTGCCGCACCGGCCGCCGTGGCGGCACCGGCCCGCAGAAACTTGCGGCGACTTACTTTAGGCGTCTTTTGCTTCGTCATGCGTTTACCCTCCTAACACGTTTTAGAATGGCACTAGAGTAGATTGGTCAATTGGATAGCGCAGGCGCTTGACGGGATGCGCTTGCCGACTGTCGAAGCCGCGCTCGAACGTCCCTACCTGCCGCGCAGAGATTTCGCGTGGAATTCCATTCACCTCCTAATGGCACGCTGAGCATGTTCTTCTTCTACATCCCTCGGCACAGGCGCAACGGCGCTGCACAGAGGATGTCGGTATACCACAATAGCCGCAGCTGGACAATTTATGTTTCCGGTTTACGCCCGCCGCCGCGGGCTCGGATGAGACGGCGCTGCGCAGGCCTGTACGCCCTGTCTCACTCACGCTATATTGTGCAGTGCAACAAGCTCCAGTCAGGCAACGCGGGTCGGTGGCTCGCGCCCGGCAAACACCGCGTCCAGATTGTCGAGCGCGAGAAAGCCCATGGCATCGCGAGTCTCGCGGGTGGCGCTGCCTATGTGCGGCATGAGAAAGGTATTGCGAAGCTCGGCGAACGCCGGATCGATGTCGGGCTCGTTGTTGTACACATCGAGCCCAGCCGCCGCCAGCTTGCCCGATTTGAGCGCAGCAATCAAAGCATGCTCATCGACGATACTGCCGCGCGCGGCGTTGACGACAATGGCGCCGTCCGGCAGCAGGGCAATGCGTGCGGCATTGAGCAGGCCCTGTGTCTGCGGCGTCGCCGGACAATGGATGGCGAGGAAGTCGCAATGCGGCAGCAGCTCTTCAGGCGTCTCGTGATAGATGGCCCCGGCCTCGCGGTCGGCAGGAAGACGGCGAACGTCGGCATAATGGATTTCCATGTCGAAACCGCGCGCGCGCCGCGCCGTCACCTGCCCCACACGCCCCATACCGAGAATCCCGAGGCGCTTGCCCGTCACCTGAATGCCGACCATAAAACTGGGGCTCCAGGTGTTCCATTTCCCGCTGCGCACGAGTTGCTCACCTTCGCTCGCGCGCCGCGCCGCGCCGAGCATCAGCATGATCGTGAGCTCGGCGGTGGCGTCACTCAACACATCGGGGGTATTGGTGACAATAATCCCGCGCGCCTTCGCCGCGGCAAGATCGACATGGTCGATGCCCACCGAAAAGTTGGCAATAGCGCGTATGCTGTCCGGCAGCCGCGCGATCACATCCGCCGAAAAGTGCTCCGTGTGACAGGGGAGTATCGCGTCTGCGCCCTTGGCACGCTCGATCATCTCGTCGGTCGTGTAGAGCCGATCTTCCTCGTTCAAACGGGGATCGTAATCACGCTGTAGCCGGTCCTCGACAGCCGGCGGCAGCTTCCGTGTTACCAAGACGACTGGTTTCTTGCTCATTGACTGCCCCGCTTAATCAGCTGATAGAAAGACTAGAAAGTGTGTCCGCTCACCTCGACCCGGGATGCGCCGATTTTGCACCGCAGGCGCTGCTGTCACAAGCTACGCTGCAAACGATGCATCGGTCTCGGGCACAGCCTGAGCTATTGCGATCTTTGTCCGATAACGCTGCCAGCCGCTGTCACCAGATAGATGCCGCTGAAAATAAGTCCCGCACCGGCCAAGTGGAAGAGCCGCACCGCCTCACCGAGTGCGACGATGGCAAGGACGGCGCCGAAAAGCGGGATCAGGTGCATGAAAAGACCTGCCCGATTCGCGCCCACACGCGAAACACCGTGATTCCAGCACATGTAGGCGAGGATCGAGGGGAACAGGCTGATGTACGCGATGCTACTGATCGTGGTCCGGTTGAGTTCAAAGGCGCCACCACGCGCCAGCTCCCACACGTACACCGGCGCGAGAATCGCCACGCCGAACAGCGCGACCACAGTCACCAGTGCCATCGGGTGAATGCCTGGCGGCAGTCGCCTGAGCAACACCGAGTACAGCGCCCAGTTTGGCACCGCCAGCAACATCCACAGATCGCCGGCATTGAACTGTAGCTGCAGCAAGCGGCCGAAGTCTCCGCGCACGATGAGGATCACCGCACCGGCCAGCGATACGCCGATCCCCAGCGCCTGGCGTCCACTCAGGCGATCTTTCACTAAGACCCAAGACAGCACCACGATCATGATGGGCGTCGTCGACATGAACAGCGCGGCATTGACCGCCCCGGTGAAATGCAAGGCCTGGTACAAGCAGATATTAAAGAAGGCAATGCCGGTCGCACCGAGCAGCGCCAGGATCCGCCAGTGCCGCAAGATCAGATCGCGCTGTTGCAAGGCCATGACGCGGGTGAACGGCAGCAACACCGCCAGGGCGATGGCCCAGCGCCAAAAGCTCAGCGCGACTGGCGGTATTTGATCGTGCACGAAGCGTCCAACAATGATATTCCCTGCCCACGTCAGCGCGGAGAGTGTGAGAAGCATGTAGGCGACTGCGTAGCGGCCCGCGCCGGCTGCAGCATCGGCCGTCGTTCTCACAGGCGCCATGCTTTAGTTGCCGTCGCGTTGGGCATCGCAGAGCAGAGATTGCGCAAGCGCTACGCCTCGCCGCGCGCGGGGTAGTCTTTTTCGATGATCATATCGAGCGCCTTCAGGATCTCGTCGAAATGCGGGCGCGCAAACGGCGCCGTGGCGATGTAGGCGGCGTAGAGCGTCTGGTCAGGGCGCACCAGAAAGAGGCCCGGCTCGTTGCTCTGTGCAGGCTCCTCGATGCCAGCCGAGGTTTTACCGCGGCTGGTGGAGATATATAGCCCCCACGCGCGCGCCTGGTCGATACTCATGCCGTAGCCGATACGGACATTCTTGAGCTTCCACTCTTCCTGGGTCTTCTCGGCGCGGTCCTGGGTATCGGTGCTGAGCGCGATCACCTCGACGCCGCGCTTGTTGAACTCATCGAGCATGCGGTCGAGCCCGCTGAGGTAGGGCCGACATATCGGGCAATGATAGCCCCGATAGGCGACGATCATGGTGAAGTTATCGGGCTT
This sequence comes from uncultured Nitrospiraceae bacterium, assembly GCA_964347935.1. Classification (GTDB taxonomy): domain Bacteria; phylum Pseudomonadota; class Gammaproteobacteria; order Acidiferrobacterales; family SPGG2; genus SZUA-472. Next base: position 6,202 of record CAYGAS010000254.1, read on the forward strand.
TTGCTCCGACAAGCGCCAGCGTTCACCCGCAAGCGTATCGACCTCAAGCTCGGGCGTCTTCGTACGAGGTTTCAGTGCGGTCATTATCTGTACTCCTGGATCATTGCGGACTTTCAATGGCACTAGCACCCATTACCCGGGCCGTGTCACTAGGGACCGGATATGATTCCTTACGCTTTCATGGGTGTCCGAGCTCTGCCCGTACGAGGGCGGCACCGCTTGCCAACGCATGCAGTTTGCCGCGTGCCAGCTCGCGCGACAGCGGGACCATGCCGCAATTGGTGCACGGAATGATGTGCTCCACGGGTACATGATCTATCGCCTTACGAATGGTTTCCGCCACCTGTTGCGGGGTTTCGACTACATCGCTGGCGACGTCGATTACACCTACCATGACATCTTTGCCTCGCAGTAGCTCCAGCAGCGGCAGCGGAACCCTGGAACCTGCGCACTCAACAGAAACCTGTTTTACGCGGCTCTTGGCAAGCACCGGGAAGATACGTTCGTATTGGCGCCACTCCTGTCCGAGGGTCTTTTTCCAGTCGATGTTCTCTTTGATGCCATAACCGTAACAAATGTGTACGGCTGTGGTACACGAAAGTCCCTCGATGGCACGATGCAGCGCGTCAATGCCCCAGCTCTGCACCTCATCGAGATACGCGTTGAACGCCGGCTCGTCCAGCTGAATCACGTCCACCCCGAGCGCCGCTAGCTCGCGTGCCTCCTCATTGATCAGACGCGCAAACTCCATCGCCAGTCGTGGACGGTCGCGATAATACTCATCGGCAAGCGTATCGACGATGGTCATCGGGCCAGGGATGGTGAACTTCAGCTTTCTATCGGTGAAGGCACGCGTGAAACGCACTTCATCGGCATGTACAGGCCTCGGGCGCGTGATCGGTCGCACTACCGTCGGGCAGTTCGCCTCGTATCGGTTGTCGCGAATACCGATGCGTTGGCGCTTGCCGAAATCGACGCCGTCGATACCCTCGACAAATCCGTGCACAAAGTGTTGGCGGAATTGCTCGCCGTTACTGACAATGTCGATCCCGAACGTCTCCTGCTCTTTGAGCACGACCAGGGTTGCGTCGCGTTTTGCCTGCTCGAGTGCCTCGCCGGACAGCCGCCAGGGGGCCCAAAGCTTCTCCGGCTCCGCTAGCCAAGCAGGCTTGGGCAAACTACCTGCAATCGTCGTCGGTAGCATTGCGCTTCTCCTAGCTCCTGGTAAGGGTGGTGGTCCTGTCCTGGTTTACCGCGCCGCCGTGTCGTCAGCACTACCGTAATCACGCACGACCTCGGCGACGCGAATGCGGTAACGTGCGAAGATCTCCTCTTTCCCGCGCTGCTGGGCAGCACGATGCTCGGCATGGGCCTTCCAGGCGGCCGCTGCGCGCTCGTCGCGCCAGAGTGATAGCGATAAATACTTGCCTGGTGTGGTCAGGCTTTCGAAACGCTCCACCGAGATGAAACCATCGATTTTCTGCAGCTCCGTGCGTAGACGCGCAGCGAGATCAAAATACTCCTGGGCGCGCCCCGCCTTCGCTTCCACTTCGAAGATCACAGCGATCATGGCTCATGTGCCTTTCCCGGCACCCTGCAGAGAGCTGCGAGCATAACACCGCCTGGATACAGGTGCATTCGCGCGACATATAGCTAGGTGGACTATGGGTACTGGTGTAACCTTTGCGCTGGCAATATTCCAAAAACCAGCTTGCCGGGAATAAGGTGGAGAGGGGAATGGCATGAAAAGACGCGATTTTATCAAGCGCACGGCAGTCGGTGCGGCCGCCGCAAGCTCGGCCGTCGCTGCACCGTATGTAATCGCACAACCCAAATTCGAATGGCGCATGGTTACCACCTGGCCGAAGAACTTTCCGGGCCTCGGGACAGGTGCGGAAATCCTCGCGAAGCTCATCAGCAACAGCTCCGAGGGGCGACTCAAGGTGGAAGTCTTCGGTGCCGGCCAAATCGTTCCCGCGTTCGAATCCATGGATGCGGTGGTCGGTGGCACGGTGGAGATGGGACACGGCGCCCCGTATTACTGGAAAGGCAAAGTGTCGGCGACGCAGTTTATCGCTTCCCTGCCCTTCGGTCTGGACGCGCAGGAGCTTAACGCGTGGTTCCAGTATGGCGGCGGCCAAGCGCTTGCCGATAAAGTGTACGCGGAGCTCGGCGCCAAGTTTTTCGTCAGCGGCAACACCGGCGTTCAGATGGGTGGCTGGTTCAACAAGAAGATGAACAGCCTCGCCGATTACAAAGGCCTGAAGATGCGCATCCCAGGTCTCGGCGGCGAAGTAGTCAAAGCTGCCGGCGGCAATGTCGTTAACCTGCCAGGGGGCGAGATCGGGCCGGCTTTGCAGTCAGGCGCGATCGACGCGACTGAGTGGGTCGGTCCTTACAACGACCTGGCCTTTGGCCTCTACAAGAGCGCCAAGTACTACTACTACCCCGGTTGGCACGAGCCGGCGACTTGTCTCGACAACTTTATCAACCTCAAGGCCTGGAACAAGCTGCCGTCGGACTTGAAGGCCATCGTCGAGGCTGCCAATACTGCCGTCAACCAACTGGTATTGAGTGAATTCGTGGCACGCAACAATGCCGCGCTCGTTGAGCTCAAGACCAAGCACAAGGTAGAGGTGATCCGCTTCCCCGATGAGATTCTGAACGGTTTGGGCGGCGTCTCGGGTCAGGTGCTTACCGATCTTACGTCAAAGGACGCGCTCAGCAGGGAAGTGTTCCAAAGCATTCTGAAATTCCGTCGAGACGCGATCCAGTGGTCGCGGCTGTCGGAACAGACTTATCTCGCAGCACGCGACCTGCCGTTCAAATACGCAGGCTGAACAGGACTGCAGGATGTTACAAAGAAAA
>CAYGAS010000255.1:0-2846 GCA_964347935.1 uncultured Nitrospiraceae bacterium
CCGCGGCCTTGGATTCGACGACGACCTCGCCCGCGCCGTAGATCTTCTTGCCGACCTTGTTGATCTTCTCTACCAGACTGTCCTTGTCGTCATAGGTGAACTTGAGCGTGGGCGGCGACTTGCCGATCGCCGCCACCACCTCTTTGGCGAGCGCTTCGGCGCCGACGCCGCCCTTGGCCCAATGCTCGGCCAGCACCACCTTGGCGCCGCGCTGGGCGACGCGGTCGCGCAAGAGCTTGACCTCGGCATCGGTGTCGTGGGTGAAATGATTGATGGCGACAATGGCGGGCAGGCCGAAGTTTTTCTGGATGTTGTCGACATGGCGTTCCAGGTTGGGCAGGCCTTTCTCGAGCGCTTCGAGGTTCTCCTTGTCGATCGTTTTGAGATCCGCGCCACCGTGGTACTTGAGCGCACGAATGGTAGCGACAATCACGACCATCGACGGCCGCAGCCCGGACTTGCGGCATTTGATGTCGAGGAATTTCTCCGCCCCGAGATCGGCGCCAAAGCCGGCCTCGGTGACGACGTAGTCGGCGAGCTTCAGCGCCGTCTGCGTGGCGATGATCGAGTTACATCCGTGGGCGATATTGCCGAAGGGCCCGCCGTGGATAAACACCGGGTTGTTCTCCAGCGTTTGTACCAGGTTCGGTTTGATCGCGTCCTTCAGCAGTACCGTCATCGATCCCTGGGCGTTCAACTGCTTGGCGGTGACGAACTCCCGCTTCATGTTGGAGCCGACAATGATATTGCTCAAGCGGCGCTTTAGATCCTCCTGCGAGTTCGCCAGACACAGAATCGCCATGACCTCGGAGGCGGTGACGATGTCGAACCCGTCCTCGCGCGGGAAGCCGTTGGTCGGCCCGCCGAGCGCAACGGTGATCTTGCGCAGCGCCCGGTCGTTCAAGTCGACCACCCGCTTCCAGTTCAGGCGGCGGGCATCGAGATTGTGGGCATTGCCGTGATGGATGTGATTGTCTATCAAGGCGGCCAGCAGATTGTGGGCGATCGATATGGCGTGAAAGTCGCCGGTAAAATGCAGGTTGATGTCTTCCATCGGCACGACCTGCGCATAGCCGCCGCCGGCGGCGCCACCCTTCATGCCGAAGCAGGGCCCGAGTGAGGGCTCGCGCAAGCACATGACGGCCTTTTTGCCGATGCGGTTCAGCCCATCCCCGAGCCCGATCGTGGTCGTCGTCTTGCCCTCACCGGCGGGTGTGGGACTGATGGCGGTGACGAGAATGAGCTTGCCGTCGGTGCGCTCACTCAGGCTGTGGACGTAGTCGAGATCGAGCTTCGCTTTGTAGTGGCCGATCGGCTCGATGTGCTCCTCATCGATGCCCAGGCGTTCTTTTGCAAGCTCGGTTATTCTTCGTAGCGTCGCCTTGCGGGCGATATCAATGTCCGCCATTACCACTCCTCCCCAACAAGGTTGGATCTAATTGCCAAGCACGACAGCTGGATCAGCCAGCCATACTTTTTATTTCTATCTATAGCACCGCCGGCCGGGGATCACACAGGTTTTCAGGTGTGGAAGACCGCGTCCCTGACATTTTGCCACATGTCTGTCCCAAAAACGCGCCGAATCACAAGCGGCAGGGCAATCGAGCCCGCCGACAACAAGCGGTCGTGAAATTGCTTGAGTCCACCGCCGCCGTTTTGCGGCCCCACGCGGTCGCGCAACGCATTGATCAATGCCCAACCGGTCGCGTAGCCCATCGGTATCGTCGGTGCCCGGCTGTACCACCTCAAGTCGGCCAACGCCTGCTCGCGCGGAAACCCAAGCTGCGTCGCCATGCGGTCCGCCGCCTGCTCGATGCCGATGCCGCGGCTATGGATCTCGACATCGATCAGGATCCGCAGCGCCCGCCATAGCCGGTCCGCCAGCAAGACAAGGCGCTGTTGCGGGCGATCGAGAAATCCCTGCTCTTGCATGAGCTGTTCGCAGTACAAGGCCCATCCCTCATACAAGGTCGACGAGGCTTGCAACAGCCGCGGCAAGGTCGAGGCGCTGGGGTTGAGATGGGCGGTAACGAATTGCAGATGATGACCGGGATAGGCCTCGTGCACGCAGGTGTGCATGAGGCCGGCGTAATTGTGCTCGGCGAGCTGGCTTTCGTCTTGCGGCGGCGTCACGTAGTAATAGCCATGCTGTTTGGGATCGTTGGCCGCGGGATCCTGATACGCCGCAAAGGGTACCTGGTGGCGCATGAACACAGGCGTCTCCACCACGTCGAGCCGTTCGACGGCGGGCAATGTCACGAGATCGTGGGCCGCAATGAATTGCCGCGCAGCTTGCATCTGCGTGCGATACACCTCGAGCAAAGCCTCCTTGCTCGGATGGTCGGCTTTGATCACCTGGGTGGCGCGCAACACGTCGCCGTGACCGTACAGTTCCTGACAGACATCCTTGAGCTCGCGTGCGGTCTCGGCAAACAATCGCTCACCGAGCGCGTAGAGTTGATCGATCTCGACGTCCAGAAAGTGGCGATAGCGCAGCGCATTAGCAAAATAGGCCTGCCGACATGCAAAGTCGCCGCTTGCCACGCCTGCCGCCTCCCGCTGCAGGTAATCCGCGTACTGGTCCAGCGCTTCGCATGCCTTGCGCAGCGCCCGGTCGAACTGCGCGCCGGCGCCGCGCGCCTGGGGAGCAGGTAACGGCAGACCCTGCAAGAATTCCGTCCCGCGCCGCGCGGCGGTAATCGCCGATTCCAGCCACAACAACGGAATCTTCTGTGCCCGTGGGCGCAGGTGCTCACGCGCGCCGGCGAGGTGGGCCGGGATCCCCTCAAGACGTGACAGCAGCGCAGCCTCAAGATCATCAACCGTGCGAATGGTCAGCTGGTAGA
>CAYGAS010000256.1:0-4562 GCA_964347935.1 uncultured Nitrospiraceae bacterium
TTCGAATCCGGTGGTCATCGCGTGCAACGCGTACCGGTCACCGAGGCGCAGGGCCGCATTCACACCTCGGCGTGCACGATAGCTGTCATGCCAGAGGCTGAAGAAGTGGACGAAATCGACATTAACCCGGCAGACTTGAAAGTCGACACTTACCGTGCTTCCGGTGCCGGGGGCCAACATGTCAATCGCACCGATTCGGCCGTACGCATTACCCACCTGCCCTCCGGCGTGGTGGTGGAATGCCAAGACGAACGCTCGCAACACAAGAACCGCGCACGCGCCATGTCGGTACTGCGGGCCCGCTTGCTGGAGATAGAACGCAGCAAGCAAAGGGAGCAAGAAGCGGCGACGCGCAAGAGCCTGATCGGCAGCGGGGATCGTTCGGAACGCATTCGTACCTATAATTTTCCCCAAGGGCGGGTTACCGATCACCGCATCAATTTGACGCTATACAAGCTCGAGCAGGTTCTCGCCGGTCAGCTCGACGATATCATCGATCCACTGGTCGCGGCGCACCAAGCCGATCAGCTTGCAGCACTGGGTGCCTGAATCGAGCAACGGGGTCCAAAGCGGCCATGCGACATGTAAGCAGCACGCCGGGACAGCCAACAGGCCTAAGCCTCGGCGATGCCCTGAAACGAGCGATAGCAGCACTTCGCGATGCAACCCCGAGTCCACAGCTGGACGCCGAGGTGTTGCTGATGAGGGTATGCGGCTTCACTCGGGCCGAACTTGTCACCCGCGCGGATCGTGCGTTGAGCGAGGAACAAGCGCGACATCTTGAGGGACTCGTCGCGCGTCGCTACGGCGGTGAGCCCGTGGCCTATCTTACAGGTAGGCGAGAATTCTGGTCGATGGAGCTTGATGTCTCGCCAGCAACATTGATTCCACGTCCGGAAACGGAGCTGTTAATCGAACTCGCGCTCGCGTCCATCCCCGTTGGTGCGCGGTGGACGGTATTCGATATCGGCACCGGCTGTGGCGCTATCGCACTCGCACTCGCCAAGGAACGACCGCAGTGCCGGATTATCGCGAGCGATCGCTGCGTCAACGCGCTGCAGATCGCCGAGGGGAACGCACAAAAACATGGATTGTCGCACGTGGAGTTTCGTGCGGGTCACTGGTTTGCACCGCTAACGGGAGAGTGCGCACACATGATAATTAGCAACCCTCCCTATGTGCGCCATGATGATCCACATCTGCGTGACCCCAGTTTGCGCTTCGAGCCCGCACACGCATTGATGGGCGGGCGTGATGGTCTGGATGGCATTCGTTATCTGATTCGGCACGCACCGCGACACCTGCACGCCGACGGTTGGCTGCTGCTGGAACACGGCTATGAGCAGGCGGCTTCGGTCGCCGATCTCATGCGCCGCTGCGGTTATGGTCGCATCAGCACACACCGGGATCATGCTGAGCGCGACCGCGCCACTCGCGCGCGCCGCCCGTAGCCGGCTGGCGCGTACTCATATATCTAAGCCATTGATATCTAAAAGTTAAGCAAGGTGCGCCCGCGTAGCAGATGGAGGCGCGTGGGCTATAGTTAGTGCTAAGAGCGCAACGCAGCGATCACATGCGACAGAGCATAGGGGAAGCACATGAGTGTTAACACTTACATCATTTGGGGCGCGCTAATCGTCCTTCTTGTGTATGTCGTTATGATCTACAACAACCTGGTTCGACTCAAACACAACGTCTCGCAGGCCTGGTCCAACATTGACGTGTTAATGAAACAGCGGCACGACGAGCTGCCGAAATTGGTGGATACCTGCAAACAATACATGCAGTACGAAAAGGATGTGCTCGAAAAGGTCACGCAGGCACGGGCCATGGTCGCGCGTGCGAGAGAAAGCAGAGATGTTGATGCCCTTGGTGCTGCTGAAACTCAGCTACGCCTCGGACTCGGCAATCTTTTTGCCGTGGCGGAAAACTATCCGGAGCTGCGCGCAAATGAGCAATTCCAGCATCTGCAGAACCGTATCTCGCAGCTCGAGGCACAAATCGCCGACCGCCGTGAGTTCTATAACGACAGTGTCAACGCCAACAATATAAGAATTGAACAGTTCCCCGATACCATCGTTGCCCGCACATTCAACTTCGGTCCGCGAAAGCTGCTCGAGTTCAAGCAGGGCGAGCTCAGGGACGTGAACGTCAAGGCGCTGTTCAACAGCTAGGCTCAGAATTCACGCGAAGCGGCGCCACGTGTACTCGTGGTTCATTGATCTCGGTCAGGCCATCGCCCGCGCCGATGCAAGCATGGTCGGCATTGGCATTGCCGCGCTTAGTGCGAGCGCGGCCATTTCAAGTTGGCAGAGCTGGCGCCATTTGCACCGCGCCCGCACCATCGAGGATATCCCCACCGCGCGGGCGCGCTCGGCACATCAGGGCTATGTCGAACTCGAGGGTACGGGCAGACTCATGGACGGTGTGCCCATCAACGCACCGCTCTCAGGTCTGCCCTGCGTGTGGTACCGCTACCGCGTCGAACGCCTTGAGCGCCACTACCATAAAGGGCGTGCGCACCAGCGCTGGGTGACCAGAGAACGCGGTCAAAGCCACGAAATCTTCTGGCTCGAGGACGACACCGGTCGGGTGGTGGTCGACCCAGAGGGTGCGGAAGTTACCCCGAAGCATAAAGACGTGTGGAACGCGCGGCCGGATCTTGCCGGCTTTGCCGCGCAGCCCGCCGCCGTCGTTAGCTATCTTGCTACACATCGAAGCGAGCAACGCCACCGCTTTACCGAGGAGCGCATCAATCCCGGCGATCATATCTATGCGATCGGCTTCCTGAAAAACATCGGCAGCCATGCGGCCCAGTTTACTGTGGACGAGGAAGTACGCCAGGTGTTGCGGCAATGGAAACAGGACCAGGCCACATTGAAACAACGCTTCGATCTGAACAGCGACGGCACGATCGATCAAGCGGAATGGAGGCTTGCGCGCAACCAGGCCCGACGCGAGGTGTTGAAGGAGCGACGCGAGCAAAGCAAGCACTTTATCGAAGGCATCAACGTCCTGGCGCGCCCGGCCGATCGACGTCCCTTCCTGTTGTCGGCCTACCGGCAATCACACCTGATTAAGCGTTATCGCATCTGGGCCGCCGCTTACGGCATCGGCTTCTTCGCCCTCAGCATCCTAGCCGTGTGGGTCTTCAACACCCGTTTCGGCAGTTAAAGTTTTCTGCCCCTTTACTCAGGCCGAGTGCAGCGCTCTGTCGAAGCACGGGCCCGAAGGGGCGTGGGAGCGAGACCACGTGTCCGCGGCAGGAACAGGGAAGCCCCTTCCGCGGACCCCCTGAGACGAGCGCGGTACGAGGGAACCCCGCGCCCGGTCTTTGGGTGCGGGGCGCAGAGTCAGGGGTAATGGTTTTGGTTACTTTTGCCGAAACAGAAGTAACCCGTCGTGCGGGGGCGGAACCGCGCTAGTACCTCGTCGCCGTAGGCAACGCTGCAAAAGATTTTGCTTCAGGACTTTATTAACGTACCGACACCCTGATCGGTAAAGATCTCCAGCAACACGGCGTGTTCCACGCGGCCGTCGATAATATGGGCCGAGCGCACGCCGCTGTTGACGGCATCCAATGCACAACGGATCTTCGGCAACATGCCGCCCTGTATGGTACCGTCCCCGATCAGGCCATCGACTTCCTTGGTCGAAAGCCCTGTCAACAACTTGCCATCCTTGCTGAGCACGCCTGTCGTGTTGGTCAAAAGAATGAGCTTCTCGGCTTGCAGCGTGATGGCCAACTTGCCGGCGACCGTGTCGGCGTTGATATTGTAGGTCTGCCCGTCCTCGCCGACCCCAATGGGCGCGATCACCGGAATGAAATCGTGCGTGTCCAGCAGCTTGACCACCTCGGGGTCGATCCCCAGCACTTCACCCACGTGACCGATATCGATAATCTCGCTGGGAAGCTTCTCGGTGTTGGGGAGGTTCTTCAGTACCATTTTTCGCGCACGAATCAGTCCGCCGTCCTTGCCGGACAAACCGACCGCCTTACCCCGGTGCTGGTTGATCAGACTTACGATCTCCTTGTTGACCAGCCCCCCTAACACCATCTCGACGACATCCATCGTCTCGCGATCGGTCACGCGCATGCCCTCGACAAAGCGAATCTCCTTGCCTAGCCGTTCGAGCACCCGGCCGATCTGTGGTCCACCGCCATGCACCACCACCGGGTTCATACCGACCAGACTCATCAACACGACGTCGCGCGCGAAACCGTGCTTCAGGCTTTCATCTACCATGGCATTGCCGCCGTACTTGATTACGATGGTCTTGCCGCGGAAACGCTGAATGTACGGCAAGGCCTCGGTCAGAATCTGTGCACGTTCGGCCGCTTGTTTGGAAGAGATCGCCATTACGCCCTTACCCGCTGCTTTCCGCCCTATGGCGCGAAGGCAAAAGAATTAGCTCATTGAAATTCGTCGGCTGCAACTTACCGCATTTCCGCACTAAAGTCAGGATTTCCTGAACGCCTACCGCCGAGGGACGGCCATGGATGAGGCGACGGCCAGGCCCTGGCGACGACATGCCTACCGGCATCGAGTTCAGAAGGGAAA
>CAYGAS010000257.1:0-18373 GCA_964347935.1 uncultured Nitrospiraceae bacterium
ATAACCGTGTTTCTGCAGCAATTGCGTCAACAGATGCTGGTCGGTCGGTGAGTCGTCGACCACAAGTACCTTCTTGATAGCCATTTTTGCACCCTAGCCCCGGGTTGGGTCCTCTCGCCCGCTCGCATCAATGGACGTACCGATTGATGACGTTAATGAGGTCCTCCTGGGTAAACGGCTTGTTTACGTGCTCTTGGGAACCCGCGATTCTGCCGCGTGCGCGGTCAAACAACCCGTCCTTGCTCGAAAGCATGATCACAGGTGTGGCCTTAAACTGCTTGTTATTCTTGATCAGACGACAGGTCTGGTAACCGTCAAGCCGCGGCATCATGATGTCAACAAAAATAATATCCGGCCGATGGTCGGTGATTATCGACATGGCCTCGAAGCCGTCGGCTGCCGTCAGAACCTCGTAGCCGGCCTTTTTGAGCAGCGCCTCCGCGGTCCGCCGGATGGTGTTGCTATCGTCGATGATCATCACCTTGATGCCCAAATGAAGAACCCTCGCCTATTCTCAAAATCCTAGCTTTTTTCCAACCATCCTGGGGTGCATTGACGCGCTCCATTCGCGACTATGAGCGATTTAAATGTAATTTATACGATTTTTTACCTAGGTTAATGATTTGTTAGCATAATTTACACCCGAAATCTATGGCTTTCAGGTGCTGGCCGCCATCCCGGCAGCGCGCCCAGGCGCTAAAATATCGCTGAACCGGGCCCCGACGGATCGGCGCGGGCACGCCACGGCCCGGCTCCGATGCGGCGGGTTGCTGCACCGATACGACTATGTGCCGGCTGAAAGTTGCAGAAAGTGTGCCAGAATCGCTGCTTACCGGCGGCACGCGGGGAAGTCCGATGCGGGTGAATGGCGCGAACCCCGTGGGGGCCGCGCGAGCCACCCGCTACCCGCCGACTCCGCTGGTAATGGCCGACAACATACTCTATGTTTTTACGCCCTCAACGGGCTGCGAGCGAGCTCAAGCATGAAATTCGGCGTCGTCATGGATCCCATCGGGTCGATCACCGTGTACAAAGACACGACGCTTGCCATGCTCCTGGAGGCCCAGCGCCGCGGTTGGGAAATCCACTATATGGAGCAGCGCGATCTATTTCAGCGCGACGGTCAGAGCTTCGCCCACATGCGCCGCCTAACCGCGTACGACGACGCATCGCACTGGTTTGATCTGGGGGAGGAAAGGGTGCACCCGCTCACCGCCCTCGACGTCATCTTCATGCGCGTCGACCCGCCCTTCAATCTGGAGTACGTATTTAGCACTTATCTGCTGGAATCGGCCGAAAGCCAGGGCGTCCTGGTCGTCAACAAGCCTCAGGGCTTGCGCGATGCCAACGAGAAGCTGTTCACGACCTGGTTCCCGCAGTGCATGCCGCCCACGCTCGTCACGCGTCGCCGACAGCAACTGCGCGAGTTCTTAGAGGAACAAAAGGACATTATTCTGAAGCCGCTGGACAGCATGGGCGGAACATCAGTATTTCGCCTGCGGACGGACGATCCCAATATCGGCGTGGTGCTCGAGACCTTGACCCATTTCGACGTCTCTTCGGTCATGGCCCAGCGTTATGTTCCGGAGATCGTGCACGGCGACAAGCGTATCTTGTTGATCGACGGCGAACCGATTCCTTACGCCCTCGCGCGCATGGCGCCGCCGGGAGAAACGCGCGCTAACCTGGCGGTAGGCGGAAAGGGCCGCGGTGTCGAGCTCAGCGAGCGGGACCGCTGGATCTGTCAGCAGGTAAGGTCGACCTTGCGCAGCCGTGGACTGATTTTTGTCGGCCTCGATGTGATTGGCGATTTTCTCACCGAGATCAATGTCACCAGTCCGACCTGCGTGCGGGAGCTCGACCAGATATACGGGCTAAACATCAGCGCCACACTCATGGATTGCGTGGTCGCAAAGGTCGCCGCCAACAACCGTGCGCGCAGGGCCTGAAGCTGTGCGCAAGAGCAGACCATTCACCGAGTTGGGGTGCTATAGTTTCGCGTAGGAAGGCACGCCTCGTTCCATCGGCGGCGCGGCACGGCCGCCGACGATCTAGGCAAGCCCGCTAACGGTCATGTCACAAGCGATTTCGGGGTTTTCGAACAACGACCAACTGGGGCTGAGTTTCTTCGTCTCCATGTTGGTACACCTCGTCGTCATCCTGGGCGTGACGTTTACCATCCCCAAGGCACGCGAGCTCTATGGTCTTTCCACGCTCGAGATCACGCTGGTTCAGGTAGAGAGCGAGGTGGCACCCGAGGACCCCGAGTTTCTGGCCCAATCGAACCAGGCCGGTGGCGGGACGAGCGAGAAACCCGATCGCGCCAGCAATCCTTTACCGGTGCGCGAGGTCGCTGAGACGCGACACCAGATACCGGCAGTCCAACCCGCGCCACGCCCCAAGGTCACGGCACCACCGCAAAGGAGCGAACCGCTGACGCAGCCGGTTGCCGAAAGAGCGATTCCTCAACCCGAGGCCAAACCGCAGCCCAACGAGCCGCAGTTGGCTCCACAGAACCTAGGCTTGGTGCAGCGTCGGACCCTCGATCTGGAGCGCACGCGCCTAGTGGCCGAGATCGACCGCGTCTGGCAGGAATACCAGCAACGCCCCAAGCATAAGTATCTGCACGCGCGCACGCGCGAATACAAGTACGCCGCCTACATGAAGGCCTGGGAAGCCAAGGTGGAACGTATTGGCAATCTGAATTACCCGGAAGAGGCGAGACGGCGCAGTCTGTCCGGACAGTTGCGCCTCGATGTCGCACTGAATGCCGACGGCTCCATCCATACCATCACCGTGAGGCGCTCGTCGGGGCACGCGGTGCTCGATGATGCGGCCCGGCGGATCGTGCAGCTGGCGGCCCCGTTTGCGCCGTTTCCGGCCAATATCCGCGAAGAAACCGACATCCTGCATATTACTCGCACCTGGCGCTTCAACGAGGGTGCGTTGACCTACGAAAATTGAGCTTTACTTGACTTGCGCCGTTTGCGGCGCAGGCTGCGCTCCTTGCAAGCGTGCGCGGGCTGCAAGATACTAGTTATCGCCATGTCCGATTTCACGCGACTCGCCAACCACTTCCTAATCGCCATGCCCGCGCTTGCCGACCCGAATTTCTCACGGACGGTCACGTTAATATGCGAGCACAGCAGCGAGGGCGCGATGGGAATCGTGATCAACCGCACGACTGAAATCGCGCTCGGCGATATTTTGCGCCAGATGGGTCTCAATGCCGATGATGCGCAAATGCGTGAAATGCCTGTTTATCTGGGCGGACCGGTGCAGACCAACCGTGGCTTCGTGCTGCACGAGCCACTCGGTACTTGGGAGTCGACGCTCCCGATCACGGAAACCCTGGGTGTGTCGACCTCACGCGATATACTGGCAGCGATCGCCGAGAACCGCGGTCCCTCACGCTGTCTGGTGGCGCTCGGCTATGCGGGCTGGGGTGCTGGCCAACTCGAGCGGGAAATCGCCGAGAACTCATGGCTCAACGGACCCGCTGACCAGCAGATCATCTTCGACATGCCGATCGAACACCGCTGGCAAAAAGCCGCGCAGCTAGCGGGCGTCGATCTGTCGTTGTTGTCCTCGGAAGCCGGGCATGCCTGATGGACGGCATGCCACGGCGCCGATGACATCGACTACCTTTCTCGCCTTCGATTACGGCACCAAGGCCATTGGCGTGGCCGTCGGCTCTACCCACACCGGTCTCGCCCAGGACCTCGCGACGGTGCGCGCGACCCGCCACGGCCCCGACTGGGGGCATATCGCCCGCCTCATCGGAGAATGGCAGCCACAGGCAATCGTCGTCGGTTTGCCGAAGAACATGGATGATTCCGATAACGTCATGACCGAGGCAGCGCGACGATTTGGCAATCAACTTCGCGACCGTTACAATCTGCCGGTACACATGGTGGACGAAAGGCTGACTACGGTAGCGGCCAAGACCAGCCTCGCTGAATCCGGCGTGCCGCCTCGACGTCAGAAGTCAAAGCTCGATAGGCTCGCCGCCAAATCCATTTTGCAGTCCTTTCTCGACGAATATTCCAGGACCGGTCTTGAACGGGGGCGTTGACATCGACGCAGTCTTGCAGCACATGGCCCAAGAGCTGCGCCCACTGCTTTCCCGCAATCCCACTATCATCGGCATTCACACTGGCGGCGTGTGGATCGCGCAACGCCTGCACGCCATGCTGGGCCTTGAGGAACCCATCGGTACGCTCGACATCTCGTTCTATCGCGACGACTTCACGCGTATCGGCATGAACCCTGAGGTCAAGGCCTCGCACCTGCCCATCAATATCAATGACCGCCACATAATTCTCATTGACGATGTGTTGCACACGGGGCGGAACATCCGCGCGGCGCTCAACGAGATCTTCGACTATGGGCGACCGGCGTCGGTCACGCTGGCCGTGCTGGTCGACCGTAACGACCGTGAACTGCCAATCCAGGCCAATGTCGTGGGCCACGCCATGAATCTAAAGAAGAACCAGCATGTCAAGCTCACGTCGGACTCGGCCACTGGCACAGATGCGCTGGCGCTAAACGTGCAGGAGGTTGCGCCGTGAGAGCGGGTCTACAACTCGATGGTCAGGGACGTCTGCACCACTTTCTCAGCATCGAAGGGCTTGACAATCAGACCTTGCTGCAAATCCTCGATACCGCCGAATCGTTCATCTCTGTGGGCGAGCGCGAGATCAAAAAGGTACCGCTGCTTCGCGGTAAAACGGTGGTCAACCTGTTCTTTGAGCCCAGCACGCGTACGCGCACTACCTTTGAGATCGCCGCCAAGCGTTTGTCGGCAGACGTGATCAACGTCGATACACGCGTGTCTAGCACGACCAAGGGTGAAACCTTGCTCGATACGATTCGCAACCTCGAGGCCATGCGCACCGATCTTTTCGTGGTACGCCATAGCATGAGCGGTGCCGCCTATTTGGTGGCACAACACGTGCCGCCGCATGTGCGCATCATCAATGCCGGCGACGGCAGTCACGAGCATCCGACACAGGGCATGCTCGACATGTTCACCATCCGACGTTACAAGGGGTCGTTCGAGAATCTGCGTGTCGCGATTGTCGGCGATATCCTGCATTCGCGCGTCGCACGCTCGCAAATCCACGCCCTCAATACGCTCGGAGTAGCGGAAGTGCGGGTGATCGCACCGAAGACACTGCTACCGACGGCGGTAGAGCGACTCGGCGTGAGCGTGTACACCGACATGCACACGGGCCTGGAGGACGTCGATGTCGTAATCATGCTCCGGTTACAGCGCGAGCGCATGCAAGGCGCACGTATACCGAGTGAGCAGGAGTTTTTCAATCTCTACGGGCTTACGCTCGATAAGCTGGAGCTTGCCAAGGAAGACGCCATCGTCATGCACCCCGGGCCGATGAACCGCGGGCTCGAAATCGACTCCTCGGTCGCCGACGGTCCGCAGTCGGTCATCTTTCCCCAGGTCACGAACGGCATCGCCGTGCGCATGGCGATCATGGCGATCATTATGGGCGGCAAGGCGCAGCGGGAACATCCCGATAGCGAGCGCTTGCGGAGGCGCGCCTAATGGGGCTGGCGATCCGCGGCGGCCACCTCATCGATCCAGCCAATGATGTCGACGGCGAAAACGACCTTTTTATCAATAACGAGGGCTTCGTCGCCGGTATTGGCAAGGCGCCCGCGGGCTTCGAGCTCACCAAGACCCTCGACGCAAAAAAATACGTTGTCTGCCCCGGGCTAGTCGACATACGCGCGCGCATGCGCGAGCCCGGTCTCGAGTACAAGGCAACGATCGATAGCGAAACCCGCGCCGCTGTAAGCGCCGGCATCACGACCCTGTGTTGCCCACCCGATACTACGCCAGTCATCGACACACCGGCGATGGCGCAGATGATCCAGCAGCGCGCCTGGCGTTTCGGACTGACCTTTATTCACCCGCTTGGGGCGCTCACCCGCGGCCTTGAAGGCCAACGACTCACGGACATGGAGGCGCTGGACGAGGCCGGCTGTGTCGGCGTCAGCAACGCCCTCAAGCCGGTGCCCGATACACAGGTGATGCGTCGAGCAATGGAGTATGCCGCGAGCTTCGACCTGACCGTGTTCTTGCATTCCGAGGACCACTGGTTGCGTGGGGATGGTTGCGTGCACGAGGGAGAGGTCGGCGCCCGCCTCGGCTTGCCTGGAATTCCGGAAGCTGCCGAAACGGTCGGTGTCGCGCGGGATCTGGCGCTCATTGAGCACACCGGCGTGCGTGCGCATTTCTGTCAGCTCTCGAGCGCACGTGCGGTGGCCATGGTCGCCGAGGCACAGAGCCGCGGTTTGCCCGTCACGGCGGACGTTACGGCGCATCATCTACATCTGACTGAGCATGACATCGGCTTTTTCAACACCCAGTGCTATGTGTTGCCGCCGCTGCGCGGCTCACGCGATCGCGAGGCCCTGCGGTATGCCCTGCGGGACGGCGTGATCAGCGCGATCTGTTCCGACCACCAACCGCACGAACCCGATGCCAAGCTTGCCCCCTTCGGCGAGGCCGCGTCCGGTATCTCGGGTCTGGAGACCTTGCTGCCTCTCACCCTGAAGCTCGTGGACGAAAAGGTGTTGACACTGAAAGACGCTATCGCCTGCGTGACCTCCAAACCGGCCTCCATACTCGGCGTCGATAGCGGTCACCTTGGCGTCGGCGCCACGGCCGACGTCTGCGTTTTCGACCCCGAAGCTTGGTGGACGTTGAGCGCGGACAAGCTCGTCAGCCGCGGTCGCAACACACCGTTTCTCGGCTGGGAGCTCCGCGGGCGGGTCACGCGCACGCTCGTCGGCGGGCAGCTTGTCTTCGAGCTCGGCAAAGAAGGCTAGGATTGATTACAAATCGAAACAGGCCCCCCGTGCCCCCCAGCAAGGATATCCGCAGGCTGTCGTAGCCACCGACCGCTTAGTCTTCAACCCACGGCTGAGTTGACTGTTGTCTTACTGACTTTGCTTGTCGATGGCTCGTTTCTTTTCATCGCCGCGCTCCTGCAGAAGCCTTTCCACGTCCCGGGCCTTGTGCAAAGTATCGGTCTGCGTTTGCCACACATGGTCTCCGGGTTCTCTCGATTCACCCGTACACGCTGCCAGCAGCAAAACTGAAGCGCATATTAACGTTCGACACAGGCTATTCATGTCATCCTCTCGACAAGTCACGGTTACACAACAGTATAGTCGTCGATAGCGGGCTCTGGCGGTCGCGCGATCGGTGATGTTGATGACTTAGTACGCGTTGAGAGCGGCCAAAACAGGGTGCAAGGCCGCGCGCTTGTCACGGTGAGCGGAGATCAACTCGAACGAGGCGCCATCAGGCAAATAGATGGCAGCACTGACCTGCCAGGTTTCGGCATGCGGCTGCACTTGCATCAATGCCCGTACTTTGTCCGTATGTAGCCGGTACACCGACATGCCATCGCTATACATGGCCTGCTTCAAGGCCGCATAAACCAGCGGTATGTAGGCACTGCCCCAAAGCACCGACTGAAGCTCGTAGCCGGAGTCAAATCCGAGGCCGGGCGCAAGCGTATCCCAAGAGTTTGTTGAAATCGCCATGGCCGCAATATCTGGGCCACTGCGCTCGATGATCGCGCCTGTCCCCGAGCGTCGCACGAGATAGCCGACCGGAAGACACAACTGTGGCTGACTCGTCCATCTGCACGCGCCCGTTTTCGCACCCCTAAGCTCAGCGGCGAGCACCTCGTAGGGCTGCAGGCGCAGGCGCGCACTTTCGCCAGACACTGTCATCGCTGCCACCACGGCAATACTCACCAACACGACGATGACCGCGGCCACCCACTTGAGCGCCTCTAGCAGCGGGTTCACGGGTGACACGCCCAGCTCGGATCGCAGTCCCGGGGCGTTCGCCAGCACCAATACAACGCCCGCACACAGGCTCAGTAAGATGAGATAGATGCCGACACCGTGGTGGCCGAGCACCGCGACCTGCACGATCGCCAAGGCCAGGGCGACGGCAGCAACTACATTCGTACCGAGAAACCCCCAGGTCTTTCTTTGCCAGAGCGCAAAAACGAAGACCCCCAAGGCGAGCGCAATCAGTAGGAGCAGCAGGCGCCTGAGTGAGAGCAATACAGCGAGCGCCGGAAGGGGACCCTCGAATGTGAAAAATGATCGTCCGCGGACGACGTCGGCGATCGGTGGGAGCAATAACACCGCAACGAGGAGGCTAGCGACAAGCAATAGCGCAGTCGTGAGCACGTAGCCTGACTTGTCATGGTGCACTTGCTTCATTGTACCGAATCGAGCGTTCGCTCAGTCTCCAGCGTGATATTGCAGTCGCCCCTAACTGAGCTCCGGCAGATAACGCAGGTATATGGCGACTTCCAACGTGGCCAAAAAGTTGACCATGGCATGCATTGCAATTGTGGTGTAAAGCGAGTTCGTGCGCAGACGCGCCAGTGCGAGCACCACACCCAGTACGAACACTGTGGCGATTTCGTAGAGGTCGTATTGCAGATGAACCACTGCCCATCCTAGCGAGGTCAGTATAACGGCGCCTACAGACCCCAAGCGTGTGTAACGGATGCCTTCGAACAGAAACCCCCTGAAAAAGACCTCTTCCGACACCGGCGCCGCCACTACCAGCGCAATCCAGAAAAGCGGCAAGAAGCCGGCGCTCTGGTAGGCCGCTGTCATGAAAGCCGGCACGACGGGCCTGCCAAGCCAGAAGGTCAGCAAATCCCACAGCAGCGCCAGAATGAGCACGACGCTCAGCCAGCCGACCAGCACCCGCGCCGAAACCGGATAAAAGTGCAGGTACTGTATCAGCGTAGCCGGTTTACGCAGCCGCACGAAGGCACCGACGAGCGCCACTGTAGTCAGCGTGCCGCCACAGGTCGCTACGGCAAGCAGCAGGCCATTGGTCGCCAATGACTGACTGTAGGCGGTGACGTCTAGCGCCGGGTTCTGGCGTAACTCGATCGCGACGAGTGCGCTCGAGGCCACGACCTGCGTGAACAGAAACGCGGCGATAACGATCAGGCTGAAACCTGCCGTCGCCCAGATCCCCCAAGGGGTAAACGGGGCCGTCCCGCTAGCTGTGTTGTTCCCCAAGGCCATCAACACTCATTCGACGCCGCTTGCACGAGGGAGACCGACAGGGCTGGGAGATGGGGAGGGACGATCGCGTGTGCCGACGGTGCTATCCGCCCTGGCGTTGTGTCGGCCAAGCCGAGAACGCAACCACATACAGGACGATGAGGTTAATTAACGGCACGATCATCAGCAGGCTGAGCCATTTCGAAAATCCCGCCTTGGAGTAAATCTTCCAGAAAGGAATGACGATGATTGCCATCCCGATTAGAAAGAAAATGAGCTGTAACAGCGCTAACCCTGCGCTGCCTTGCATCTGCGGATCCATCACGGTCACTCTCCCGACGTCTGCGTCTCAACAAGTATAGTCCAGCGACCTCCCGCCCACACCGAGGGTGCTCAAGGCTCGCCGGCCAGTCGTTTGACCATCGCCATCACGGCCGCCATCTGCGGGCCTTTTTGATTGTAGTAATCGGCGCTGTCATAGCCCCACCAGTCCCAACACCCCATCGGGTTCCTTGGGGCGAGCGCGACGGCCTGCGGATAGAGCACGATGATGTTGTTCGTGCCTGCCCAGTCGTTGTAACCGGCGTGGCGATAGAACCGGTCCCCGATCACTTCGCTTGCCTGCTGACAGCCATGAAAGACGATGTGTACCCGGCAGCGCTTGCCGCGTCGGCATGCCTGCGGCACATACACATAGCCCGTTTCACTCATGCTGTGTCTACGTGAATCATCGATGAACTCGGCCTGCGAAAATGCCAGCACTTCACCGTGGCGCAACGGCGGTGCCGGTGGCTGCAACGGCCCATAGATGTGCTGCAGGATGGCGCCGGCCTGATCGTAGTCACAATCATTGATGTACGGTTTAACGCTGGCGAAACAGGCATTGCCGTAATTCATCGTGAGCATCGCATGTCCGGCGGCGGGATGGGTCGCGTAACGGATGTTCTCATCGGGCACGCCGACATAGCGGTAAAACGCTCTCGTAGTGTTGACGACCGCGCGGGTGACGACGGTGTCCTTGCCACCACTGAAAAGGTACACCCTGTCATCCCTGAGATGAGTCAGCGCATCGATTTGTCCCTGCTTGGCGAAGCGCTCGGCATACGCCGCCAATCGGCTGGCGTTGGGGGCCGGCAACCAAAAGAAGGGCTGCGTACACTGGCTGAGATAAAACCACACTGCCAAACGCTTTCCCTGTGCACAGTAGTACGGTCCGCCAGCAATGATGCCGGCGCCCCTGATGCTGGAAGAGAACGCCACCTGAAACTGCACGGCCATGAACCCACCTGCCGACACCCCCGATACGGAAGACTGTTTTGCCTCTACGTTGTAGGCGGCCAGTTTTGCTGCTTCGGACGCGCCCACCAAGGCCAGGTTCACGGACAGCAAGATGTAACCAAGGCTACCCGCGTTCATGCGCTAGCGACAAAAACCCAAAGGTGGGTCTGCAACGTCAGCGCCCAGCCGGGCAGTGCAGCGGCTTGATGTCGACATGGATGAGGGGCTGGTCGATGCGGGTGTCGACCATGGCAAAGACATTGACGAAAGTAACTGTCAACCGGCTCCTGTCGCTACGCGTGTAGGTCACCTCGCCTTGACAGCTCATGGCATCGCGGTCGGCCCCGGCATCGAGTCGTCGATGGTCGCTCTTCTTCATGGTGCAGAAAAATGCTTGCACCGCGTGGCCGATGGCTTTTCTTCCGCCCACCGCGGGTACATCGCGAAAGCGAAAAGGCGCGTGCGGCGTGAGAAAGGACGAGAATCGCTGCGTATCCATCTCGGTGATACTGCGAAAAAACGCCTCGAGGGAGTCTGGATGCTGCATGGTTACAAGCGCTCAGGGTCAGACCTTATCGTATAGCGACAGCGACGCCCGGGCTAGCGACAGACAGGCGGCGATGGCGAGCGCTGGGGACACGGCTAGAGGTTTTGCACCGCTGGCGCCTTATCGCCCAACGAGAAACCGAGCAACGTATCGCCTGACCAGCCGAGCAGAAACAGCTTGGAGAAATCCAGAGGCAGGGGCAAGATCTCGTTGGTGACGAATCTTTCCAGCGCGGCCACGTCCTCTTCCGATCGAAACGACGCATAATCATCGAACACGATCACCAACGACGCGTGCCGGCCGTGGTCTTTGTGCGTCTCTAACATCACTGTTTCGGCGATAAGTTCGAGCGACTTATTGAGCCAGGCGATGTTGTTCACCGGCTCATCGTCGGCCTGCCCACCTCTACCGGCGAGCATGCCCAAGGCAGACAGAAAACCCTCTTCCGGCAGACAGACCCGGCGCAGGTATTCGTCGTAGGCATGGATGGCGTGGGTAAACTTGAGCTTTTGAACCCTCAGCGGACGGTCGCGATAATCGACGATAACCGCATCAAAATCGTCCTCCAGACTGAGTTTGCATACGACATCCCGGCGGCCGTCGAACAGGTGCCTGGCGAAGTGACTCAGGGGGACAAGCCGATCAATGAACAGGCGCGCGAGTCCTGCACGTGAGCGCGCGTAATTCCTGGCGGTTTCACTGCGAGCGAACAGTTTGCTTGTTTCTTCTACCCAGTGGATGAGCTCCAACGGTGTTCGTTCTGTTTCGCAGTCGGCTACCGATAAGATTTGTTCCGGATCCATAGTACTGACGTCGGCCCGAATCTTTTTGCACGACAGGGGGACCGCCGCACCCTGCCCCGAGCAGGGCCGACGCTACGTTGCGCCCCCATAGCAAGATACTTATAGCTGATTTCGCCGCCGACGCTAGCCTCGCACGACGCGCAGTCGCAGGGGTTACGGTATAAACTGCATTAATTATCACAGCTAAGCCATTGAAAGCTTACGATCGCAGGTAGGACGCGCCGTTGATGTCGATAATCCCGCCGGTGAGAAACTCGCTGCCCGGTGCAGCCAGAAACAAGACCGCGCGGGCGACCTCCTCGGGCCGCGCCACGCGTCCGAGCGGGCTTTGCTTGCGAATCGCATCGCCCGCGGGTCCCGCCAGCGAGCCCGCCGCCATGTCGGTCTCGACAAAGCCGGGGGCAACTGCATATACAAATATGTTCTTATCTGCTAGCGCTTGTGCCAATGACTGACTCATCGCATTCAGGCCCGCCTTGCTGGCCCCATAGGCCGGGGCATCCGGCTCGCCACGAAATGCGCCGCGCGAGGACACATTGACGATGCGCCCGCCGCCGGTCTTGATCATCTGCGCTGCCGCATAAAAACACAGGTACGCCGGGCCCAGCAGGTTGACAGCGAGCGTGTCTTGCCAGACGTCTTGCCAGTCCGAGAACGACACCGCGTCGATCGGATGGTGCCTGAATATCCCGGCATTGTTCACCAGCACATCGAGCCGGCCCAAGGCTGCCACCGTTTTGTCGACCAGTGCGCGCACGGCGTCGGCCCGACGCAGGTCTGCCCCCAGCATGATGTGGCCGGCCCCCGCCAGCGAGCCCAGCACTTGCCGGGCACGTGCCTCGTTGTGACCATAGTGCACGACGACCCTGGCCCCTTGCTCAGCGAATTGGGCTGCGACCGCACGACCGATACCGCCGGATCCGCCGGTCACGAGCACTGTCTTTTCGGAAAAGTCCACGCCGCCGCTCGCCAGTTAAGTACCCACACCATCCGTTTCGAAACATCCCCTTTCGCGCACCGCGCCGCGCTCGCATCGAATAGCCGCAAGTGTCCCTGATGCGCAGCCAATTTAGCACGCCACTGAGGCAGTCTGAACAGAGCGTGCGACACACAGCGGAGCCCGGCAATGCAGGCCGCCATGACCTCTTTGGGGTGACTTTCGGTGCGCCGCCGATGCGGCCGAGCCATCAATCCACGCCGAAGGCAACGGTTCGAACGATGATGGTGGCAGGAAAAGCGTGCTCGAAGAGGCCGACCGGCGGCCCGCGAGCCCAGCAATGGCGTCTATCTGCTAAGAGTAGGTTCGCAGACGCGGTGCGCGAGGCTTTCGTGCACCGACAAAGGTCACGATCAGCCCCAGCAGGCTGATACCCAGCGCGATATTAAGATTCCAACGATGCCGCACACTGTATGGGATGTGCTCCCATTGCGTGGTAAAGCTGCAAGACATGGTCGAGTAGTTAAACGACCCACCGGCATCCAAGCATTCCTCCACGAGGATCAGCTCGCTGGCGTAATGAACACCCAGGACCAGCATCGGCACCAAGATGAGTACGATTCCAAGACGATTCATGGCGCGGTTTTATCCCTCACTGCGCAAAACCCCCAAAAAAGTAGATCGTTTGCGGCAGCAACCCCTTGTTGCGGGCAACCTTACTTATAGTCTATTTGGCCGTGAACGCCAGGCCATAAATGGGCTTTGCCTGAGCTGCGATCGACCGACTGAGTCGGGGCGCGCAGCCCGCCCAAGCGTAGACGCAAAAAACACTTGTATTCATAGAGATAGGCAGACTATGCCATCCGCCGAGGGGCGGCCCTAGCGCTCAGCGCGCAGGGCGGCTACTTGCGGTTCTCCCACCAGAGCAACGCCGCCAGGCTGAAGCTAAAGGCTAATCCCGCCACGCTCACCCAGCTGGGAATCGTCGTGCCGTCCACGCTCACCTGCCAGCCAAGGAGCAGCCGCAGCAGGTGCGTAAACCCAACCAAGGCCAATACGACAATGGTGATAGTCGTGAAGGGCTTCATCCGTTGCTTTCGGTCGTCCGCGACCTCGCCTTGCCGGGCAACGCTGGCGCGGGCTCAATCAGGGATTTTGGCACAAGAATCGTTTAAATATAGCGCATGCGACCGCCGACGATCACATCCACCCGCCTGACAGGTCCATGCATAGGACGTGCCGTTTGGCGCGCAAATGGCGCCGCCGCCGGATAGATTGGCCTCAGCGGGTATGTGCGGGATAGTTCGAAATTTCGATCAGGTTCATGTCCGGGTCGCGAACGTACACGGATTCGATCGGTCCGGCCGCACCCGTCTTGCGCACGGGGCCCTCAATGATCTCAACGCCGCATGCTCCTAGATGCCTGACGACCTCTTGCAGCGGCGTCGTCGCGACAAAGCAGATGTCCCCCGACCCGGCTGTTGGGTGTAACGCCTTAGGCTCGAACTCACGCCCTAGTTCATGCAGATTGATCTTTTGCTGACCGAACTTGAGAGCGGTGCGATTATTGGCAAATGTCACCACCTCCATCCCGAGCACCCGCGAGTAGAAGGCACAGGTCGCATCAAGGTCCTTCACGGTCAGTACGATATGATCCAATCTATCGATCTTCATGCGCGACGACCCTCTGATTCGTGTGCCGGCGATTCTACCGCAAATTGACAGGGCACTTTGCTTTGCCTTTACAATTTCACCCCAAGGCTTCGTCAATTGGGGCAGTCCAGGAGAGTTAGCATGATAACGGTCGGAATCGTCGGTGCGAGCGGCTACATGGGGGGCGAGGCGCTTCGCGTGTTACTGGATCATCCCGAAGTCGAGGTACGATGGGCGACCGCCAGAGCGGCCGGGGCGATCCATGACTATCACCCGAACCTCTACGCCAGCGGTGTCGAGCTCATCCACCCAGATGACGCGAGCGCGTGTGATGCCGTGTTTCTGGCCCTGCCGACACAGGCGTCAATCGAAGAGGCCGAGCGTTTTCTCGCGCTGCGCTGCCGGGTAATCGATCTCGGCGCCGCATTTCGGTTGGCGGACCGCGAGCTATGGGAATCGGTCTATCGCCAATCCCACACGAACTGGTCATTGGCAATGGAAGCGGTCTATGGCTTGCCCGAGCTGCACCGCGAGGAGATCGCCGTGGCCAGGCTGATCGCCAATCCGGGATGCTTCTCCAGCGCCGCCATACTCGGGCTGGCGCCATTGATCCAAGAGCAACTGGTCGACGAGCAGGATATCGTGGTTGACGGTCTCTCGGGCACGGCCGGCGCGGGCGCCGAATTGGCGCGTGCCGCCCACCACCCTGAAATCGGCAATAACCTAGTGCCCTACAACGTCGTCAACCATCGACACACTTTCGAAATCGAACAAGAACTCTCCCTATTGGCCGACCGCGATGTGTCGGTACATTTCACGCCGATTTATGTACCTATCGTGCGCGGCATCCTTGACATCTGCCACGCCTTCCCCACCGAAGTGATTACGCGCGAGCAGCTGCTCGAGCTCTATCGGGAGTTCTACCGCGATGAACCTTTCGTCAAGATTTATGACTCCCCCAAGGAGCCCGACGCATCCTGGCAGTATCGGCCTTACCCTTGGGTGAATGCGGTTGCCGGAACTAACTACTGTTTCATAGGCCTGGACGTTGACGAGTCACGCGAACGCATCGTCATATTCAGCGTCCTTGACAGTCTCGGCAAGGGCGGCGCTCAAGTCGGTATCGAGAACATGAACCTGGCATTCGGTCTGGAGCGGACGACCGGACTCACACGACGCGCATTACATCCGGGCTGATGTCGACTAAGACTTGAGGTGCGCTAGCAACAGCAACATGAGCTTGAGCACGTTGAGCAAGCGAACGTTTTTGCGGTAACGCTTGTTGTCACTGTCGATGTCGACGATGTGCTGTAGCTCTGTGATTTTAAGATAGATGTTCGTGAATAACTGCTCCGTGGTCCAACCGACATAAGGCTCGAATTGCGGCAACCGCCGAACCAGGGTCTTGCTCACACGTCCGCGCTTGAGCGAATTGAAGTTGAAATCGGACTCCAGCGCCACTCGACAGTGGCTCACGTCCAGCTTGCGTATAATCTTGTCGATCGCGGCGCCGCTGCCCTGCGTGTACAGCGCTATCAATTGAATATTCGCCTGCAGCTCGAGCAGCAGCCTGCGCTTCAGCCCTTTAGTGCCTTTCACAAGCGAGCGCAGTGCCCGCGCGACCGACGTCGCGGTATCTATGCCCTTGAGAATGGAGGTCGCGTCCCACATCATCGGGCTCCGGTCAATCGCCGCAAGGGTTGCAAAAAAGAGGGATCGTATCTCGCTGCCATCCGCACAGACAAGCCGTCCCGCCAAGGGCTTGCAAACCCGGTAGTGCGACACCGCTAAAAACAAAGCCCCCAGATGGGGGCTTTGTTAAGGGTCTTCGTTGCACTTAGCGGTAGGTGATGTTTTGCATGGTCTCGCCAAGCTCTTTTCCCTTAGCCTCCTTGCTCTCGAGCTTGATACGCAGGCGCAAATCATTGATCGAGTCGGCATTACGCAGTGCCTCCTCGTACGTGATCAGATCGGTCTCGTAAAGCCGGAAAAGCGACTGATCGAATGTCTGCATGCCGGCCTCGGTGGACTTCATCATGATCTCCTTGATCCCGGTGATATCCCCCTGCAGGATCAGGTCGGCGATTAGCGGCGAGTTCATCATCACTTCGACCGCTGGTACGCGTCCCTTGCCGCTCTTTCGCGGTATCAGGCGCTGCGAGACTACCGCCTTTAGATTCAGCGACAGATCCATCAGCAGCTGGTCGCGGCGGTCCTCGGGAAAAAAGTTGATAATGCGGTCAAGCGCCTGGTTAGCGTTGTTGGCGTGCAGCGTGGACAGGCACAAGTGTCCCGTTTCAGCGAACACGATCGCTTGCTCCATGGTGTCGCGGCTGCGGATTTCGCCGATGAGAATCACATCGGGCGCCTGGCGCAGCGTATTTTTCAACGCCACCTCGTAGGAGTCGGTGTCCACGCCGACCTCGCGCTGGGTAATGATACAGTTCTTGTGCTCGTGCACGAACTCGATCGGATCCTCGATCGTCACGATGTGACCGTAGCTATACTCGTTGCGGTAGCCGATCATGGCGGCCAGCGAGGTGGACTTACCGGAACTCGTGGCGCCGACGAAGATCACCAGGCCGCGTTTGGTCAGGGCGATTTCCTGCAGCACTTTTGGCAGATTAAGCTCGTCGAAACGCGGTATACGGGTCTCGATGGTACGCAATACCATACCCACCCGCTGCTGCTGCATGAAAACGTTGACTCGGAAACGCCCGATCTCCTGCGGCGCAATCGCGAAGTTGCACTCGCTGCTGGCCTCGAACTGCCGGCGTTGCTCCTCATTCATGATGCCGTAGGCAAATGCGCGCGACTGCTCCGGCGTCAGCCCTTGCTTGGTCACCGGCATGACCTTGCCATCGACCTTGATGCTCGGTGGCACGCCGGCGGTAATAAAGAGGTCGGATGCCCCTTTGTGTTTCATTAACTTGAGCAGGTCGCTGAAGACCATTAGCGTTTCGCTCCACCTCCGACGGCAGCGGGTTTATTCAAGCCGCCACCAAAGTTGTCTTTGTTCGCGGCCTTGGTGCGTGCATCGTCGATCGAAATGAGGCGCTGGCGCACCAGATCCTGCAGATATTGATCCAGCGTTATCATGCCCTCGTTACGGCTCGTTTGTATCACCGAGTACATCTGCGCAACCTTGTTCTCGCGAATCAGATTGCGAATCGCGGGCACGCCGATCATGATCTCCCAAGCCGCCACCCGGCCGCCGCCGATTTTCTTCAACAGTGTCTGCGAGATGACGGCCCGCAACGATTCGGACATCATCGCCCGTACCATGTCTTTCTCGGCGGCCGGAAACACGTCGATCACGCGATCGATAGTCTTGGCAGCCGAACTGGTGTGCAAGGTGCCGAACACAAGGTGGCCGGTCTCGGCTGCGGTGAGGGCAAGCCGGATGGTCTCAAGATCCCGCATCTCGCCGACCAGAATTACATCCGGGTCCTCGCGAGTCGATGAGCGCAGCGCCTCGTTGAAGCCGAGGGTATCACGTCCCACCTCGCGCTGGTTGATTAGACAGTTCTTGCTCGTATGAACGAACTCGATCGGGTCTTCGATCGTCAGAATGTGCTCGTGACGGTTGTCGTTGATATAGTCAATTATCGCTGCCAGCGTGGTCGACTTGCCGGAGCCCGTGGGCCCGGTAACCAGCACGAGCCCGCGAGGCTGATTGGCGATGTCCTTGAACACTGCCGGGGTGCCAAGCTGCTCGAGCGTCAGGACCTTTGTCGGGATGGTACGAAAGACCGCGCCCGGGCCGCGCAACTGGTTGAAGGCGTTGACTCGAAAGCGGGCGATCTTGGGCAGCTCGAAGGAGAAATCCGCTTCTAGGAATTCCTCGTAGTCCTTCTGCTGCTTGTCATTCATGATGTCATAGATCATGTTGTGCACGGTGCGGTCGTCGAGCGGATCAACATTGATGCGCTTGATTTCACCGTCCACGCGGATCAGCGGGGGCAGCCCCGCCGATAGATGCAGGTCGGAAGCGTTGTGCTTGTTCGCGAACGCCAGCAGTTCAGCGATATCCATAGGTTCTCCGGACTTAGTCTTGCTGTGCGGGTGGCGATT
>CAYGAS010000258.1:0-8820 GCA_964347935.1 uncultured Nitrospiraceae bacterium
GCAGTACGCATCAAGAGTCACACAGACATGGCAAAGAAAGTTACCGCATACGTAAAGCTCCAAGTCCCCGCGGGACAGGCGAACCCGAGTCCCCCGGTGGGACCTGCCCTCGGGCAGCACGGTCTAAACATCATGGAGTTCTGCAAGGCATTTAATGCCGAGACGCAAGGCATGGAACCCGGGCTTCCTATTCCCGTCGTTATCACTGTGTTTAGTGACAAGAGCTTTACTTTTATCAGGAAGACGCCACCAGCTTCGTACCTGCTTAGGAAGGCAGCAGGGCTTGAGAAAGGCAGTAGTACACCGCATAGCGAGAAGGTCGGCAAAGTAACACGCGCCCAGCTCGAGGAGATTGCCAAGGCGAAGATGACAGATTTGAATGCCAACGACATTGATGCTGCCGTTAAGATTATCGCCGGCAGCGCGCGCAGCATGGGCATTGAGACCGAGGGGGTGTGAGATGGCGCGTGCTGGAAAACGCTTGCGGGGTTTGTACGAAAAGATCGAAAGTGCACAGCAATACGCCTTGGATGACGCCCTCAGGCTCGTCAAGGAAAGCGGAAGCTGCAAGTTTGACGAATCGGTCGAAGTGGCGGTGAACTTAGGGATCGACGCTAAAAAGTCGGATCAGAATGTGCGGGGCACGACCGTGCTGCCGCGCGGCACGGGTAGAACCGTGCGCGTGGCCGTTTTTGCCGAGGGCGAGCAGGCCGAAGAGGCGCGACAAGCTGGCGCGGATATCGTGGGATTTCAAGACCTCGCTGACAAAATAAAGGCCGGGGAGATTAATTTTGACAGACTCATTGCCACGCCAGACGCAATGAAGATCGTCGGCAAACTAGGGCCGGTACTGGGCCCTCGAGGCCTCATGCCAAATCCGAAGGTCGGGACGGTAACGGCCAATGTGGCCAAGGCCGTAGAGAATGCCAAGGCGGGCCAGGTGCAGTACCGCAACGATAAAGCCGGAATCGTGCACTGTGCAATCGGTAAGACCTCATTTGATGTCGATGCCCTAAAGGAAAACCTGCTGGCGCTGATGGAGGCGATCCGTAAGGCAAAGCCAGCGAATTCAAAGGGTATTTATTTAAAGAAAATTACCGTATCGACCACGATGGGGCCCGGCATCCAACTCGATACACGCTCAATCTGACAAGGGGAGCGTATTGTGGAAAGACTTGGGGGTCCTGCAATTGAATTCGATTCGTCGAAGGTTGTGGGGAATGTCAGAGACCGCAGGTCCCACCCATCCGTTGTGGTGCGTGGGTTAATCAGTTCGCGCTGGCCTGCGCAGACGGTGAACCTAAGGCAGGAAGCTTTCCTGGACGCGGTCACCGGTGTGGCGGTTATGGAGGTGACTTGGAGTGAGCCTTAATCTTGAACAGAAAAAGGCCGTCGTGGATCAGCTCTCTGCTGTCCTGGCAGAGTCGCAGGCAGCGGCGCTGGCCGAATACCGTGGCTTGACTGTGGCACAGATGACTGCGTTGCGCAGAAAAGCGCGCGACTCGCAGATCTATGTGCGAGTAGTCAAAAATAACCTGGCACGGCGCGCGGTACAGGGATCGGAGTTTGAGTGTTTGAGCGACAAGTTTGTCGGCCCGTTGGCTGTGGCAGCTTGCGCCGATCCGGTGTCATTAGCCAAGGTGTTGACTGGATTCGCGAAGGAGAACGAGCACCTTCGCGTCACTGCCTTAGCAATCGGAGGGAAACTCATGTCTTCGGGCGAGCTCGACATGCTCGCTACACTTCCCGGCCGCGAGCAACTGCTGGCGATGCTGCTGGGTACTATGCAGGCGCCGATTCGGACGTTCGTGCAGCTGTTAAACGAGATACCGAGTAAATTTGTGCGCACGTTGGCGGCGGTGCGTGACAGCAAGGAGCAATCCGGTAACGCCTAACAGGCGCAGGTTATCGCCTGTTGGTGCAACACTTAACTTGAAATTCATATTGTCTGGGAGAGTAAGTCATGGCTGTTTCTAAAGAGGAAATCCTCGAGTCTATTGCCAATATGTCGGTGCTGGAGCTATCTGGCCTGATAAAGGATATGGAGGATAAGTTCGGCGTTTCTGCCGCCGCACCTGCGGTCGCCCTAGCGGCGCCGGCAGCAGGAGGGGCCGAAGCGGCCGCGGCCGCACCGGAGAAGACCGAGTTCGATGTGGTACTGACAACTATCGGCAGCAACAAGGTGGGCGTTATTAAAGTAGTGCGGGCGGCCACCAACCTGGGCCTTAAGGAGGCCAAGGATCTGGTGGAATCGGCGCCGGCTACAGTCAAAGAAGGGGTGAAGAAGGAGGAGGCAGAAGGCATCAAGAAACAGCTGGAGGAGGCGGGGGCAGCAGCCGAGCTCAAGTAGTCGGGCAACGGGAGAATTTGCCGTATAAACCCAGCATGGCACAACAAACAGCAAAAGGGCGGGCCCATCAGCTCGATGGCGGCGTGCGGCATGCGCGCGCCCGCTTGCTATGTGCCTTTTTCTCAGGGGACAGGGTACCAGCTGTCCCGGTTCATCCACTCGCGCGATGAGGACTGAAACACGATCATGAGCTATACATTTACGGAAAAGAAGAGCATTCGCAAGAAGTTTGGCAAGCGACCCAGCATTCTGCGAACGCCCTACTTGCTCGAGATTCAAAAGCGATCCTATGAAAAGTTCCTGCAAGCGGGTATTCCGGCTGATCAGCGCATCGATCAGGGATTGCAGGCCGCTTTCAAGAGCGTGTTTCCAATCGAGAGCTACATCGGCAATGCTGCGCTTGAATTTGTGAGTTACAGACTGGGGGACCCACCGTTTGACGTCAAAGAGTGCCAACAGCGCGGACTGATCTATTCGGCGCCGCTGCGAGTACTCGTGCGCCTCGTAGTATTCGACAAGGATGAGGCTACGGGGGCTAAGACCGTGCGCGACATCAAGGAACAGGAAGTCTATCTCGGCGAGATTCCTTTGATGACCGACAATGGTACGTTCATTATTAACGGTACCGAGCGCGTGATTGTCTCGCAGTTACATCGTTCCCCGGGGGTATTCTTCGAGCACGATTACGGCAAAACCCATTCCTCCGGTAAGCTGTTGTTCTCGGCGCGCATTATTCCTTACCGTGGATCTTGGCTCGATCTTGAGTTTGATCCGAAGGACTATCTCTATGTCCGGATCGACCGTCGGCGAAAGTTGCCGGCTACGATCGTGTTGCGTGCGCTTGGAATGACGACCGAAGAGATAGTCTCGACCTTTTTCGATACCGACACCTTTCACATTAGTAAGGGCGAATTGAAGGTCGAGCTCATACCCACGCGCCTGCGTGGCATGCAGCTCGATTTCGACCTGAAGACGCCGCGCGGCGATGTCATCGTCGAGGCAGGGCGTCGTATCTCCGCGCGCCACGTGCGCGAGCTTGAAAAGACGCGCATCAAGCAATTGATAATCGAGCGCAGTTTTCTGGTCGGGCGTGCACTCGCAGAGGACGTGATCGACAAAGCGAGTGGTGAGCTATTAGCACGCGCCAACGACCTAATAACAGAGGAATTGATGGAGAAGTTCGTCGAGGCTGGGGTTAGCGACGGCAAGACGATCTACACCAACGAGATCGATCGCGGACCGTACATTGCCGAGACTCTGCGACTGGATCCGACGCGCGATCCGTTTGAGGCGCAGGTCGAGATCTACCGCATGATGCGCCCGGGCGAGCCACCGACAAAAGAGGCCGCACAGACCCTCTTCAATAATCTTTTCTTCAGCCCTGATCGTTATGATCTATCTGCAGTGGGGCGCATGAAGTTCAATCGCCGTTTGGGACGCGAAAGCGACGAGGGTCCCGGCATTCTCAGCAAGGAAGACATCGTCGATGTGATGAAGGTGTTGGTTGGTTTGAAAAACGGTGAGGGTGAGATTGACGACATCGATCACCTGGGTAACCGGCGTGTGCGTTCTGTAGGCGAGTTGGTCGAAAATCAGTTCCGCGTCGGATTGGTGCGGGTCGAGCGTGCGGTAAAAGAGCGCCTCAATCTGGCGGACAGCGCTGCGCTGATGCCACAGGAGTTAATCAACGCCAAGCCGGTGTCGGCTGTGATCAAGGAATTTTTCGGTTCGAGCCAGCTGTCGCAGTTTATGGATCAGACCAATCCCTTGTCAGAAGTCACACACAAGCGGCGGGTATCGGCTTTGGGCCCGGGTGGACTGACGCGTGAGCGCGCCGGTTTTGAGGTGCGCGATGTGCATCCGACGCACTACGGAAGGGTGTGTCCCATCGAGACGCCGGAAGGTCCCAATATCGGTCTCATCAACTCTCTGGCCGTGTACGCGCGCGCTAATGAGTATGGTTTTCTTGAGACACCTTACCGTAAAGTTGTGAATGGCAGGGTGACTGATGAGATTCACTACCTGTCGGCAATCGAAGAAGGCGAGTATACGATCGCGCAAGCGAATGCCGCCATCGACAACAAGGGTAATCTGATCGATGAGCTCGTATCCTGCCGTTACAAGAACGAGTTTATGCTTTCTACCATCGACAGGGTCGATTACATCGACGTCGCGCCGTCGCAGATTGTCAGCGTTGCGGCATCGCTGATTCCATTTCTCGAGCACGATGACGCTAACCGGGCGTTGATGGGTTCGAATATGCAGCGTCAAGCCGTGCCAACATTGCGTACCGAGAAGCCATTGGTTGGGACGGGTATAGAGAGCATTGTCGCTATCGATTCAGGCGCCACGGTCGTTGCCAGACGCGGCGGCGTCGTGGACTCGGTCGATGCCAGTCGCATCGTCGTGCGCGTCAATGATGAAGAGACGCGACCTGGCGAGCTGGGCGTCGATATCTACACCTTGGTGAAATACCAACGCTCGAATCAGAATACTAACATCAACCAAAAGCCGCTCGTGCGGGTAGGCGATGTTATTGCCAAGGGAGATGTTTTGGCTGACGGACCGTCTACGCATATGGGCGAGCTCGCGCTCGGAAGGAATATTCTGGTCGCCTTCATGCCCTGGAGCGGCTACAACTTTGAGGACTCTATACTTATCTCAGAGCGCGTCGTAGAACGAGACTACTTTACGACCATCCACATTGAGGAACTTAACACCGTCGCTCGGGACACCAAGCTCGGTTCGGAGGAGATCACACGTGACATTCCCAATGTGGGGGAAGCCGCGCTATCAAAGCTGGACGAATCGGGTATCGTCTACATCGGTGCCGAGGTGACCACCGGCGACATTCTCGTCGGAAAGGTGACGCCCAAAGGGGAGACACAACTAACGCCCGAGGAGAAACTGCTACGGGCGATCTTCGGCGAGAAGGCATCGGACGTCAAAGACACGTCCTTGCGCATGCCATCCGGCATGTCGGGTACCGTGATCGACGTGCAGGTATTCACCCGCGAAGGCGTGGAGAAAGATGCGCGCGCTAAGCAGATTGAGGAAATGGAGCTTGAGCGTATCAAGAAGGACCTCGATGACCAGTATCGTATCGTTCAGGACGACGCCTTCGCCCGTATCGAGCGACTGCTTGTCGGTAAGACAGCCGACGGCGGCCCAGCTGGTCTGCAGGCCGGAGACAAGATCACCAAGAGTTACCTGGCCGAGTTAGCGCGTGAGAAATGGTTCGATGTTCGCCTACGCAATGAGGAAATCAGCAAGGCCCTCGAGCAGATTCGCATGCAGCTCGATAGACAAAAGGAGTTTTTCGATACGAAGTTCACAGAGAAGCGCGCGAATCTGATCTCCGGCGATGACTTGGCCCCCGGAGTATTGAAGATGGTGAAGGTCTATGTCGCCGTGAAGCGCCAGCTTCAACCCGGCGACAAGATGGCGGGGCGTCACGGTAATAAGGGCGTGATCTCACGCATTGTCCCGGTCGAAGATATGCCCTACATGGAAGACGGAACGCCGATCGACATCGTTCTGAATCCACTCGGCGTGCCATCACGCATGAATGTGGGGCAGGTGCTAGAGACTCACCTAGGGTGGGCAGCACACGCGCTCGGACGGCAGATTGGACAAATGCTCGATGAGAAGCGATCCATTGTCGAAGTGCGTAAGTTTGTCGATAAGATCTACAACGACTCAGTCATGGGCGGCAGGAAGGAAGATATCAAGTCGCTTACGGATGCAGAGACCGACGAGCTCGCCGCAAATCTGCGCGACGGGATCCCCATGGCGACACCGGTGTTTGATGGAGCCATTGAAGACGAGATCAAGCAGATGCTCGAGCTCGCCGGGCTTCCGAAGTCGGGTCAGGCGACGCTCTACGACGGTCGTACCGGCCGACCGTTCGATCATACAATTTCAGTGGGCTACATGTACATGCTCAAATTAAACCATCTGGTCGACGACAAAATGCATGCCCGCTCCACGGGTCCCTACAGTTTGGTCACGCAGCAACCGCTGGGCGGCAAGGCGCAGTTTGGTGGACAACGATTCGGCGAGATGGAGGTGTGGGCGCTCGAGGCATACGGTGCTGGTTACACCTTGCAAGAGATGCTCACGGTAAAGTCGGATGACGTCTCCGGACGCACAAAGATGTTTGAAAATATCGTCAAGGGCGATTACCGCATGGAAGCGGGGATGCCAGAGTCGTTCAACGTGCTTGTGAAAGAGATTCGGGCGCTTGGCATCGATATCGCTTTGGAGCAAACCTAGCCGCAGACAGCGTTTTAAGCCATAAGGCACGTAGCCGCTGCCTGGCAACTGAGAAATCGCGAGGGATACGACATTGAAAGACTTGTTTAATCTTTTCAAACAGCATGGCAAGAGTGAAGACTTCGATGTAATTCGAATTGGCCTTGCCTCGCCGGAAAAGATCCGCTCGTGGTCATATGGTGAGGTAAAGAAACCTGAGACCATCAACTATCGCACGTTCAAACCGGAACGTGATGGACTTTTTTGTGCGAAGATCTTTGGTCCTGTGAAGGACTATGAATGCCTGTGCGGCAAGTACAAGCGCCTCAAGCATCGTGGCGTGATCTGCGAGAAATGCGGTGTGGAGGTGACCCTATCGAAGGTGCGGCGCGAGCGGATGGGACACATCGAACTCGCCAGTCCGGTGGCGCATATTTGGTTTCTCAAGTCTCTGCCTTCGCGCATGGGATTGATCCTGGACATGACGCTGCGCGATATCGAGCGTGTGCTGTATTTTGAGGCCTACGTGATTGTCGATCCTGGGCTTACCCCCCTTGAGCGCGCCACCCTGATGTCCGAAGAGGCGTATCTGAACGCCATCGAGCAGTACGGCGACGAGTTTGACGCGCGCATGGGCGCGGAGGCGATCCGTGACCTGCTGAAGAGTATCAATCTGCAAGAAGAAGCTGCGCGCATGCGCGAGGAGCTGGCGGGAACAAGCTCCGAGACCAAGATCAAGAAACTGACGAAGCGGCTCAAGGTAATCGAGGCGTTCATTCATTCCGGCAATCGGCCTGAGTGGATGGTCATGGAAATCCTGCCGGTCTTGCCCCCCGAGCTGAGGCCGTTGGTACCACTCGATGGTGGCCGCTTTGCGACCAGCGACCTGAACGACCTTTATCGGCGTGTAATCAACCGAAACAACCGCCTCAAGCGGCTTTTGGACCTCAATGCGCCAGACATCATCGTGCGCAACGAAAAGCGGATGTTGCAGGAAGCGGTCGACGCGCTGCTCGACAATGGCCGCCGTGGAAAGGCAATCACCGGCGCGAACAAGCGCCAGCTGAAGTCGCTCGCTGACATGATCAAGGGCAAGCAGGGGCGTTTTCGTCAAAATCTCCTCGGCAAGCGAGTCGATTACTCCGGGCGCTCGGTCATCGTGGTCGGCCCGACGCTAAAGCTGCACCAGTGTGGTTTGCCGAAGAAGATGGCGCTCGAGCTGTATAAGCCGTTCATCTTCAGCAAACTGGAGCTGAAAGGGTTGGCGACCACGATCAAGGCCGCCAAGAAGATGGTCGAGCAGGCAAGCCCGGAGGTCTGGGACATCCTTGAGGAGGTCATACGCGAGCATCCGGTGCTGCTGAATCGCGCGCCGACGCTGCATCGCCTGGGTATCCAGGCATTCGAACCGGTGCTGATAGAAGGAAAGGCCATTCAGCTGCACCCGCTCGTATGTGCGGCCTACAACGCCGACTTTGACGGCGATCAGATGGCTGTACACATTCCCTTGTCTATCGAGGCCCAGCTCGAAGCGCGCGCGCTGATGATGTCGACGAATAACATATTATCTCCAGCGCACGGTGAACCCATCATCGTGCCGACCCAGGATATCGTTTTGGGTCTGAACTACATGGCGCGCATGAAGATCAATCAGCCAGGTGAGGGTAAGGTGTTTGCGGATATCGCCGAGGTGCACCGGGCGTTTGAGGCCGGCAAAGTCTCGTTGCACGCGCGCGTCAAGGTCAGGATCCGCGAAGTATTGCATGAAAACGGTGAGCGCAAGGAGCAGCTGACGCTTTACGATACGACAGTCGGCCGGGCGCTCTTGTCTGAGCTTTTGCCTGAAGGCTTGCCATTCATCCTGGTCAATACGGATCTCAACAAGAAGCGGATCTCTGAGCTGGTGAATTCTTGCTATCGACGGGTTGGATTGAAGGAGACTGTAATTTTTGCCGATCAGCTGATGTACACCGGCTTCTACTACGCGACGCGGGCCGGCATATCAATCGGTGTGGATGACATGGTGACTCCCTCCGAGAAGCCAGAAATCCTGCGACAGGCCGAGGGCGAGGTTAAGAGCATTCAGAAACAATACGCCTCCGGTCTGCTCACCAATGGCGAACGCTATAACAAGGTCGTTGATATTTGGAGTCGCACGAGCGAGAAAGTCGCTAATCGTATGATGGAACAGCTTGGTACCGAGGAGGTTATCGACG
>CAYGAS010000259.1:0-11980 GCA_964347935.1 uncultured Nitrospiraceae bacterium
CGTTGCGTCGGGAAGCCGGTGCGGCCGGCGCCCGCATCACGATCAGCGACAACGGGCCGGGTATTCCGCAAGACGCGCGGACCCGGGTATTTCAACGCTTCTTTCGCCTGGACACGAGCCGCGCGAGGGCGGGGAGCGGGCTTGGGCTAAGCCTGGTGGGGGTGGTGGCGAAACTGCACCAGGCGACGGTGAGCCTGGAAGACAATCGGCCCGGCCTGCGGGTCGTACTCGATTTCGCTCATGCAACACGATCCGGCGGCTAGGCAGCCACCTGGGCGGTGGCGGTTGCAGGCAGCGCAGGGGCGCATACGTCCGACCTGCCGGTCGCACAGCAGAATCCACATGGCTGGAGTCGGCCGCGGCGTTGGGGAATACTGAGCCCATGCACCGCCGCCAGAGCATTGCCGCCTGCGTCTTCGTTGTCCTGTATGGCGCCCTGGGCTTGGCCGACGCCCACGCCGCCCCCACGGCGACGCACGCAATCGCGCTGCACGGGGCGCCCAAATATGGTCCCGACTTCGCGCATTTTGATTACGTCAATCCCGATGCGCCGAAGGGGGGCGTGATCCGCGTCGCCGCAAGCGGCACCTTCGACAGCTTCAATCCATTTATTCCCAAGGGCAATAGTGGCATCGGTACTGGCTACTTCGAGAGCCTGCTCACGTCCAGTGCCGATGAGCCCTTTACCGAGTACGGCCTGATCGCTGAGTCGATCGAGCTACCCGATGACCGCTCGTGGGTGATTTTCACCTTGCGCCCGCAAGCGCGCTGGCATGACGGCAAGCCGATCAGTGTTGCCGACGTCGTTTGGTCGTTCTCGACCTTGAAGACAAAAGGTCAGCCTTATTTTCGCTTCTACTACAAGGGCGTCGTCAAAGCGGAAAAGGTCGGCGAACGGCGCGTCAAGTTCAGCTTCAGCGAAAAAGGCAACCGCGAGCTTCCCTTGATTGTGGGCCAGCTGCCGATTTTGCCCAAGCACTATTGGGCGCAGCGGGACTTCGAGAAAACGACGCTGGAGCCGCCGCTGACGAGTGGCCCGTACCGTATCACCGCTTTCGAAGCGGGAAGGTTCGTCGTTCAGGAGCGGGTCAAGGACTACTGGGGCGAAAATCTGCCGGTCAACAAAGGCCAGAATAATTTCGACCGCATTCGCATCGACTTTTATCGCGATGACACCGTCATCCGTCAGGCCCTCAAGGCCGGCGAGGTCGACTTCCGCGCCGAAAACCAGGCGAAGGCATGGGCACTCGACTACGACGTGCCTCCGGTGCGCAACGGTTGGCTCAAGAAGGAAACGATTCCCCACCAGTTGCCGACGGGCATGCAGGCGTTTGTGCTCAACACGCGCCGCGAGATCTTCAAGGATCCGCGCGTGCGCCGCGCACTCGCCTATGCCTTCGATTTCGAGTGGACCAACAAGAATCTCTTCTTCGGGCAATACACGCGCACCGAAAGCTACTTCTCCAACTCCGAGCTCGCTGCCAGCGGTCTGCCCGAAGGCGAGGAGCGCCAGATCCTCGAGCGTTACCGTGGCCGCATCCCGGATGAAGTGTTCACGACCCCGTACCGGGCACCTTCTACGGACGGCGACGGCTGGCCGCGCGAAAATCTGCGCAAGGCGTTCGATCTGCTGGCGCAAGCGGGTTGGGTCGTTCGGGACATGCAGTTGGTCAACCTGGACACCGGACAACCGATGCGCTTCGAGATCTTGCTCGTGAGCAAGGAGTTCGAGCGTATCGTCCTGCCCTTTGCCCGTAATCTGAAACGCCTCGGCATCGACGCCCGTACGCGGCTCGTAGACTCATCGCAATACATCAACCGCCTGCGCAGCTTCGATTTCGACATGTTTATCAACGTCTGGGGACAATCGGAGTCGCCGGGCAACGAGCAACGCAGCTACTGGAGCAGCGCGGCCGCCGAGTCAGCCGCCGCGCGAAACTATGCGGGCATCAAGGATCCCGTCGTCGATGAGCTGATTGAGCTTGTCATCAGGGCCCCCGATCGGTCGAGCTTGATCGCGCGCGTGCACGCCCTCGACCGCGTGTTGCTACACGGGCATTACGTCATTCCCAACTGGCATCTGCGCTATCAGCGTATTCTGTATTGGGACAAGTTTTCGCGACCGGCGGCAACGGCGAAATTCGGTACGTCTACCGACCTTTGGTGGTTTGACGCCGACAAGGCAGCCCGGTTGGACAGCATGCGCCAAGCCGCTCCGCAAAGCGCGGCGTCCGGGGGGAGAGACACCCCGGGCATGGCCTTGACCTTGGCAGCCGCGGCGGGCGTGCTCGTCGTCGCCGTCTTCGTTTTCCGCCGCGTGATCCAACGGCCGCCCGCCTAAGGACGAGGCACGATGACCGCCTACATCATCCGCCGACTGTTGCTCATTATCCCGACACTCTTGGGCATCATGTTGATCAACTTCATCGTCATCCAGGTCGCGCCGGGCGGTCCGGTGGAGCAAGCGATTGCGCAGTTGACCGGCGAGGGCGTGGACATCACCCAGCGCATTACGCAAACGGGTAGGGGGGAAACCCTGGGCACGGCGCCAGTCGTTGACCAGACAAGAGGTGCAAGCCGTTACCGCGGTGCACAGGGGCTCGATCCGGAATTCATCAAGGAACTGGAGAAGCGCTATGGCTTCGATAAGCCCATGCACGAGCGTTTCTTGAAGATGATTCGCAGTTATATCGTTTTCGATTTCGGCGAAAGCTTTTTCCGCGACCGCAAGGTGATAGACCTGGTGCTCGACAAGATGCCGGTCTCCATCTCTCTCGGCATCTGGACGACGCTGATCGTCTATTTGATATCCATACCGCTAGGGATCGCCAAAGCCGTGCGCGACGGCACGCGCTTCGATGTGGCCACGAGTTTCGCGCTCGTCATCGGTACCGCCATCCCGAGCTTTCTGTTTGCCGTGTTTCTGCTGGTCATATTTGCCGGCGGCAGTTATCTCGACTGGTTTCCCCTGCGCGGGTTGCTGTCGGAGGAATATGTCGGTATCGGCTTCGCCGCTTGTGTGACGACGCCAGCCTGTGTGGCCGATTATTTCTGGCATATGACCTTGCCCGTCATTTCCATGGTCATCGGCGGCTTCGCCACACTGGCGATGTTGACCAAGAACTCTTTTCTCGACCAGCTGCACCAGCAATATGTGCTCACGGCCAGGGCGAAGGGTCTGTCGGAGCGGCGCGTGCTCTACGGACACGTGTTTCGCAACGCCATGCTGATCGTTATTGCCGGGTTTCCCGGCGCGTTCGTAAGCATTTTGTTCGGTAGCAGCGTGCTGATAGAGACGATTTTCTCCTTGGATGGCCTGGGTCTGCTCGGCTTCGAGTCGGCATTCAATCGCGATTACCCGGTGATGTTCGCGACACTTTATTTCTTTTCCTTGCTGGGTTTGCTGATGAACCTGGTCGGGGATCTGACCTACACGGTCGTCGATCCGCGTATCGATTTCGAGGCGCGCGAGGTGTAGCGGTGGCCACGGATAGAAGGACATTTCTGGGCAAGACGCTCTCGCCGATCACCGAACGACGCCTACACAATTTTCGCGCCAACAAGCGCGGTTACTGGTCGCTGTGGATCTTTCTGGCGTTGTTCATGGTGTCGCTGTTCGCCG
The DNA here is from genome assembly GCA_964347935.1 of uncultured Nitrospiraceae bacterium. Classification (GTDB taxonomy): domain Bacteria; phylum Pseudomonadota; class Gammaproteobacteria; order Acidiferrobacterales; family SPGG2; genus SZUA-472. The sequence continues at coordinate 3,623 of CAYGAS010000259.1, forward strand.
AGTTTATCGCCAACGACAAGCCCTTGCTGGTGTACTACGACGGCGGCTTCTACATGCCCATTTTCCGTGCCTACCCGGAGACCGCGTTCGGCGGCGAGTTCCAGACCGAGACCGATTATCGCGATCCCTATGTGAATAGGCTGATCGACGATAAGGGTTGGATGGTGTGGCCGATCGTTCGATACGATCATCGCACCGTCGCCTGGGATCTGCCGGTGCCCGCGCCCTCACCGCCGGACCGCGAACACTGGCTCGGCACCGATGACCAGGCGCGTGACGTCGTGGGCCGGCTGATCTATGGGTTCCGCATATCGGTGCTGTTCGGCTTCACGCTCGCGATCGTGAGCGCGGTGGTCGGTGTTGCGGCCGGGGCGGTGCAAGGCTATTTCGGCGGCGCGGTGGACCTGCTGTTTCAGCGCTTTATCGAGATCTGGGCCAGCATGCCGACGCTTTATCTGCTCATTATTCTTGCAAGCGTCGTCGAACCCAACTTCTGGTGGCTGCTCGGCTTGTTGCTGTTGTTCAGTTGGATGGGCTTTGTCGGTGTCGTGCGCGCGGAATTTCTGCGCGCGCGCAACTTCGATTACATCCGCGCCGCCCGTGCGCTCGGCGTGGGCGACACGATGATCATGATCCGCCACGTGCTGCCGAACGCCATGGTGGCGACCTTGACCTTCCTGCCGTTTACCTTGGCGGCCTCGGTGACGGCGCTCACCGCGCTCGATTTTCTGGGCATCGGGCTGCCGCCGGGCTCGGCCTCGCTCGGCGAGCTGCTCGCCCAGGGCAAGGCGAACTTGCAGGCGCCGTGGCTGGGGCTCACCGGGTTTTTCGCCATCGCGGCCTTGCTGAGTCTTTTGATATTTATCGGCGAGGCGGTGCGCGACGCCTTCGATCCGCGCAAGTTGTTTGCCGGTGCGCCGCCGCCCGAAGAAACCGGGCCCGCGCCAACGACGATGCGGCCGCAGCCGGAGAGTGCCGATTGATGGCAGCGCCGTTACTAGAGATCAGCCGCCTGGGGGTGCAGTTCCGGCAATTCGGCAGCACAGTCACGGCGGTGAAGGGCGTGGCCTTGCACATTGATAAAGGCGAGACCGTCGCGCTGGTGGGCGAAAGCGGTTCCGGCAAGTCCGTGACCGCGCTGTCGGTACTGCAGTTGTTGCCGTATCCGGTGGCGGTTCACGCCCCGGGCAGCTCGATTCGCTTTCAGGGACGCGAGCTTGTCGGTGCCGATGCAAAGGTGTTGCGCGACGTGCGCGGCGACCAGATCTCGATGATCTTCCAGGAACCGATGACGTCGTTGAATCCACTGCACGTCGTCGAGAAGCAGATCAACGAGGTGCTGATGGTGCACAAGGGTTTGTCACGCGAGGCGGCACGCACGCGTACGCTGGAGCTGCTCAACTTGGTCGGAATCGCCGAGCCCGAGCAGCGGCTCAAGTCCTATCCACACCAGCTCTCGGGCGGGCAGCGCCAGCGCGTGATGATCGCCATGGCCCTGGCCAACGAGCCCGATCTGCTGATTGCCGATGAACCGACAACGGCCGTCGACGTTACGATCCAGGCGCAGATCTTGAAGCTATTACGCGAGCTGCAAGCGAAGCTCGCTATGGCGATGTTGTTGATCACGCATGATCTAGGCATCGTGCGCAAGATGGCCCGCCGCGTGTATGTGATGTACGCCGGCGAGATCGTGGAATCGGGAGAGGTGGCTGAAATCTTCGATCGCCCCCAGCATCCGTATACGCAACGTTTGCTTGCGGCAGAACCCAAGGGCGTGCCGGTGTGCGCACCGGCCAATGCCCCGGAAGTGCTCGATGCGCGCGAGGTCAAGGTCTGGTTTCCGGTGCGACGAGGGGTGCTCAAACGGACCGTCGGGCACGTCAAGGCCGTCGACGGGGTGGATGTCAGGATACGCGAAGGCCACACGGTCGGAGTGGTCGGCGAGAGCGGGTCCGGCAAGACCACCTTGGGCCTTGCCTTGTTGCGTCTGGAGAAAAGCCGCGGCGCGATCACCTTCAGCGGCCGCTCCATCCAAGGGCTGCCGGCGAAGACGCTACGCCCGCTGCGGCGCGAGCTGCAGATCGTCTTCCAGGACCCTTTCGGCAGCCTGAGTCCGCGCCTGTCGGTGGGGCAGATCATCGGCGAGGGTCTGGACGTGCACGGTCTCGGGGGCTCGGCGCAAGCGCGCGAAGCGCTGATCGTGGAGGCGTTGGAAGAGGTCGGTCTCGATCCAGAGAGCCGAAACCGCTATCCGCACGAGTTCTCGGGCGGTCAGCGCCAACGCATCGCCATTGCCCGCGCCATGGTGCTGAAGCCGCGCTTGGTCGTACTCGATGAGCCCACCTCGGCGCTCGACATGTCAGTGCAGGCGCAGATCGTGGACCTGTTGCGTGAATTGCAGGCACGCCACCGATTGGCCTATATGTTTATCAGCCATGACTTGCGCGTCGTTCGCGCCTTGAGCGACGAGCTGATCGTCATGCGCGATGGCCGCGTGGTCGAGCACGGCCCGGCGAGCGAGATCTTCGATAATCCGCGTGCACCCTACACGCGGGCATTGATGTCGGCCGCCTTCGATCTGGAGCTGACAGATGAAAGTGCGGTTCGTGCCTAAAGCCGGCAGCGGGTGGACGGCTCGAAGGCAAAAAAGAGCGCCGGTGGACCGCTGGGGGTAATAGACAGTCTACCGGCGCTGGAGGAGGGTAGTAGAAACCCTTTACGGCGCTGCGCGTTTTAGCTCAGCTTCATCCTCGAACTGTTCCTCCTCGGTCGATCCGGCCATGGCCGTGATCGAGGACGCGCCACCGCTAATCACCTGGGTGATCTGATCGAAGTAGCCGGCACCCACCTCGCGTTGGTGCTTGCTGGCGGTATAGCCACGGCGCTCGGCCGCGAACTCACGCTCCTGCAGTTCAACATAAGCCGACATGCCGAGGTCGCGGTATCTGTCGGCGAGTTCGAACATGCTGTAGTTGAGGGCGTGAAAGCCGGCCAAGGTGATGAACTGGAACTTGTAGCCCATGGCGCCGAGCTCGCGCTGAAATTTGGCGATGGTGGCGTCATCGAGGTTCTTCTTCCAATTGAAAGACGGCGAGCAGTTGTAGGCGAACACCTTACCGGGATAGCTCGCGTGGATGGCCTCGGCAAAGACTTTCGCCTCGGCAAGGTCGGGGTGCGCGGATTCGAACCACAGCAGGTCTGCGTACGGGGCATAGGCGAGAGCGCGTGCGATCGTTTGGTCCATGCCGGCGCGCACGACGAAGAAGCCCTCTGCCGTTCGTTCGCCGGTGAGGAATGCACGGTCACGCTCATCGACGTCACTGGTCAAAAGGCGTGCGCCCAAGGCGTCGGTACGCGCGAGCAAAATGGTCGGCACGCCGAGGACGTCGGCGGCAAAACGCGCCGCCACCAGCTTCTGGACCGCCTCCTGCGTGGGCACGAGGACCTTGCCGCCCATGTGACCGCACTTCTTGGCCGATGCCAGCTGATCTTCGAAATGCACGCCGGCGGCGCCGGCCTCGATCATGCTCTTCATCAGCTCAAAGGCGTTCAACACGCCCCCGAAGCCGGCCTCGGCGTCGGCAATGATGGGCAGGAACCAGTCGATGCTGTCGTCGCCCTCGGCGTGATGAATCTGATCGGCGCGCTGTAGTGCATTATTAATGGCCCGGATGACGGTCGGGGCGCTGTCGACCGGATAGAGACTCTGGTCCGGATACATCTGGCGGGCGCTGTTGGCATCGGCGGCCACCTGCCAGCCGCTCAAGTAGATCGCCTTCAGCCCCGCGCGCGCCATCTGCACGGCCTGGTTGCCGGTGAGTGCCCCGAGCGCATGCACGTAGGGCTCGCTTTGCAGCAACGCCCAAAGCTTCTCGGCCCCTCGGCGCGCCAGGGTGTGCTCGATCCTCACGCTGCCCGCCAGTCGTACGACCTCGTCGGCGCCATAACCGCGCTCGACATTCGACCATCGGGCATCGCTCGCCCAGCTGCGTTGTAGTTCACGCGCAACCTGCTGTTTTGCTGTCACCATGGCTCTCCTGTGCTGATGCTGCGCCTCATGGCAGCGAAGGCAGCAGTCTACGGAGCACATCGATTATTTGACAAACCAATTATTTCAATATTCACTATTGAATTTCGTAATCATCAGGATCTGGCCATGAGCTCGGTGAACCCGGTCTACTACAAGCAGAACCGTCTGAAGCAACTGCGGGCGTTTTGCTATGCGGCGCAGACCGGCAGTGTGTCGAAGGCGGCCGAGCGTTTGTTCCTGAGCCAGCCCTCGGTGTCATTGCAGATTCAGGCGCTGGAGCGCGAGCTCGGCATCGACTTGTTCGAGCGGCGCGGACCCAACATCAAGCTCACGCCCGAGGGCGAAACGCTCTACGAGCTGGCGCTGCCGCTGGTGCAAGGCATGGACAGCCTGCCGGAAACCTTCGCCGCCCAGCGCGGCAAGCTCGAGACTGGCGAGCTCAACATCGCCGCCGGCGAGTCGACGATTCTGTACATCCTGCCAGAGCCGATGAAGCGGTTCGCCGACGCCTATCCAGGAATTCGCTTGAAGTTGCACAACGTCACTGGCCGCGATGGGCTTGCCATGCTGCGTGCCGACGAGGTCGACTTCGCCATCGGCTCGATGCCCGACGACGTGCCCGCCGATATCACCTATCATCCCCTATTCATCTACAGCACGGTTTTGATCACGTCGCGTGGTCACCCGTTGGCGAACAAGACAGACTTGCGGCTCGAGGACATCAGTCCATACGGGCTGATCTTGCCGCCGCGACATCTCGCGACGTGGCGCATGGTCGATCTCGTGTTTCGCCAGAACGACGCGAGCTACACCGTCGCGCTCGAGGCTGGCGGCTGGGAAGTCATAAAGAAATACGTGGCGCTCGGGCTCGGTATCTCGATCGTGACTGACATCTGTATTACCGGCAAGGAACCGCTGGTGCGAATTCCACTCGATCGCTACTTTCCCAAACGCAGCTATGGGGTCGTGCTGCGCCGGGGCAAATACCTCTCGCCCCAGGCCAAGCGCTTCATCGACACGATGGACCCGCAGTTTCTCGTTCAACAAGAGAAGGGCAAGCGCGAGGCGAGCGCGCGCGTCGCCCGCAAGGGCAGCGCACGCGCCCCGCGTCGATGAAAATAAAAAGGCTTCCCGCAGGAAGCCTTTTTGCCTGGGGCTTATGGCTAGCGCCTAGGTCCGCGCATCCAGCCATTTTCCGATGGTGGGTGGGACTTCCTTTTGCGCGCGGCCGCTGACGTAGATGCCAATGTGACCCCCGGGAAAGGCGAGTTCGGTGTAATCCTGGGTGCCGACGTAATCTTTCAGCGGGATCGATGCCGCTGGCGGTACCAAGTGATCTTCTGCGGCGTAGATGTTGAGCACCGGTAGGGTGATGTTCTTCAGGTCAACGCGGTGCGGGCCGATCTGCACCTCGCCCTTGATCAAGCCATTGCACTGGTAAAAGTCCTTGCAAAACTGGCGAAACGCCTCGCCGGCCTGATCCGGGCTGTCGAAGATCCATTTCTCCATGCGCAGGAAGTTCTTTGCTTTGTGCGCGTCGTGCAGCTGGTCGACCATGTCCATGTACTTCTGGCCCATGAGCCGGAACGGCTTGAGCGACAGGAAAGTCCAGTTAAGAATCTCGCCGGGGACGTTGCCGAGGGTGTCAACCAGCAAATCGACGTCCATTTTCTGCACCCAGTGGCTCAACAGATTGTCGTCCGTCTGGAAATCGACCGGTGTGACCATAGTGATCAGGTTTTTCACTTTCTCCGGATGGGTCGCGGTATAGCACAGACTGAACGTGCCGCCCTGACAGATACCGAGGATGTTGATCTTGTCGAGTTTGTGGCGCTTGCGGATGACGTCGACGCAGCGGTCGATATAACCATTGATGTAGTCGTCAAGTGTGAGGTAGCGGTCGGCGCGGTCGGGGTAACCCCAATCGATCAAGTAGACATCGAGACCGGCATCGAGCAGGCCCTTGACGGTCGAGCGGTCCTCCTGCAGGTCAGTCATGTAGGGCCGGTTGACCAGGGCGTAGACAATCATCACCGGCACCGGGTTACGCGGCGCGGTCTCCCCTCTGAAGCGATGCAACACGAGCTTGTCTTCGCGGTAGACGATCTCCTTGGGTGTGACGCCGGCATCGATCGGACCAATCTTGAGCAAGTTCTGTAAGCCAGTGCCGAGCTTGCGATTGAAGGCCATCATTTCATCGATCGCCTGCTGCGGCGGGATGTTGATCGGTTCCACGGCTTATCCTCCTTTAGATGCGCCTTCACCGGGCGTCGGTGCAGGCGCCTTGACCTTTCGCGCGCGACTAGGCTCTGATTTGGCGCGCACCGGTGTGGCCTGGCCCACTGGCGGCGCGTCCTGCTGCTGGCCGCCGAGCACTCGACTCAACTCTTCCTTCAGGCCCGCCAGCTCGGCAGCGAAGGCCTTGCCTTCTCTGCGCGTTTCTTGCATCCGACGATGAAGCGTATTGACTTCACGCCGCGTGGGCATGTTCATCGCCCCCAGGTACTCATCGATCAAAGCGCCGGCATGGCGCTTGACCTGCATCAGGTTGTTGACGAGCTCGGCATGCAAGGTCGCATACTCATCGGTCGAGACGTACTCGCCATAAACCTCCTCACAGCAATCGACCCAGAGGTCATAAAGCTCGCGCGCGCTGCCGACCGCCTTGCCCGCGGCGGAAAGCTCCTTGATCTTGCCCTCGAAGCGTTCGACCGACTGCAACCCGAGTTGGCTGAAGCCGCTGACATAGCGCTGGTGTGCGCGCTGGTAGTCGAGCCATAGCCGGGCATGCTGCTGGAGCTGCTCCTGCCACTCGCGCGTGTAGCCGACGCCGGGCACCGACAGAAAGCGGTCAAGGCGGTCGTCGATGGCCTCACTGACGCGCTCGACATCTTCCAGCTTGAGGTTCTGCAAGAAGTCACCCGGCAGCACCGACAAGGAAGACGCGGTGCGCTGCCAGGTGTCGAGCGGCATCTCCCAGAACGCCATCACCTGGCGCATCAGGTCGTGCGCTTGTGCCCCTGAGCCGGTAAACGCCTCCTTCATGCCTGCCAGGGCCTTCTCCGTTTCTTGGCGCCAATCCATGAACCTCTGGCCGCTGGTCGAAGCCGAATCGAAACCCCGGGTCATGCCCTCGGACAGCCGGTAAAAGGCCTTTCCTTGCTCGATCAGCTTGGAATAGAAGTCCTCGATCTGTGGCGGTGCGGAGCCGGAGACGGATTTCCACCAGTGATCGAGCGCCTGCGCCCAGGGATTGGCGCCGGTTGGCTGCGGGGTCACCGCGTCGAGGGTCTGCCGACCCAACTCACTCCAAGCTTCCCAGTACTTGCGTTGAAACTCTGTCCAGTCGGGGTTGCCGTTGGTGGCTTTTTCATCGCTCATGAATCTTGTCTCCGGGGTCGTCGATCGGGCGGGCCAGCCTCACCGTCCTCTTATGTGCGCAATGTCGAAGCCTAGCACAGCCTATTGTGCACTGCAACATCAGCATGCGCCGCTGGTACTCCCCTGCCGAGTTTGCTACCCTATGCTGCACTGCCGCAAACTAGCCCAACCGTTGTGGCAGCCGTTCCACAAATTCAAACAGGAGACGAGATTAGGAGGTCAGAATGCGTGACGATGTAGTCATCGCGGCGGCAGGCCGTACGGCGATCGGCTCTTTCAGCGGGACCGTTTCAGAGCTTCCAGCATCGACCCTCGGCGCGCGGGTCATTGCCGGCGTGCTCGAGCGTGGCGGCATCAAGCCGGAGCAGGTCGACGAGGTCATTATGGGCCAGATACTCACGGCCGGGGTGGGTCAGAACCCGGCACGCCAAGCCGCTATCGAAGCGGGTGTGCCTTACGCCGTGCCCTGCATGACCATCAACAAAGTTTGCGGCAGTGGCCTGAAGGCCGTGCATCTGGCGGTGCAGGCAATTCGCTGCGGGGATGCCGAGATAATTATTGCCGGTGGACAGGAAAGCATGAGCCTGGCGCCGCATGTGCTGCCGAAATCCCGCGTCGGCACGAAGATGGGCGACTGGGCGATGAAAGACTCGATGGTTGTCGACGGACTGTGGGATGCCTTCAATCAGTACCACATGGGTAACACCGCGGAAAATATCGTGCAAAAGTTCGAGATCACGCGCGAGGAACAGGACGCTTTTGCCGCGCTCTCACAGCAGAAGGCCGAGGCGGCGCAAAAGGCGGGCCGCTTCAAGGACGAGATCATCCCGGTCACCATTCCACAGCGCAAGGGCGAAGCGGTGGTGTTCGACACCGATGAATTTCCGCGCCACGGCACCAAGGCCGAGGGCCTCGCCAAGCTGCGCCCGGCCTTCATCAAAGATGGA
>CAYGAS010000260.1:0-5961 GCA_964347935.1 uncultured Nitrospiraceae bacterium
GCCTGGAATTGCGTGCCGGGAAGCGAGCGACAGGTGAACGAGGTGATATCGCAGTTGTTCTGAACGTACGAAAAAGACTGGGTAGAGCACATCACACCCAAGGATAATGCAGAAGAAACGAGGGTAGGCTGCTGATCAACCGGCTGTTGTCCAAGTGCGCGGTTCTCTGTCTGGGGATCGCATCCGTCACCGCGAGCACCGCATGGGCCCAGGCGCCCGGCGGACCGGGGGGCTCTATATTCGAGACCCGGCCCTCCGAGCGGCGACCTCCGTTGCCCCCCTACGAAAAACCCGAGGAGGTGCCGCTCGAGGTGCCGAAGAAACCTCCGCTCGAATTAGAAGGCCTTCCGTATGCGATCCGTGTCTTCATACGCGAGTTTCGCATCACCGGCAACACCGTCATTTCCACCGAGGAGCTCAAGAAATATGCCGCCCCCTTCGAGAACCGCCATGTCACGAACAACGAGCTCGAAGAATTGCGCAAGCGCCTGACGCTGGTCTACATCAACCGCGGCTACATCAACTCAGGGGCCGTCATCCCCGACCAGAAAGTCGTTGACGACACGATCGAGATCCGCATCATCGAGGGCAAGCTCGAGCGCGTCGAAATCGACGGCACCAAGCGATTCAAGCCGAAGTACTTCACCAGCCGCCTGGAGCTCGGCGCGGGACCCCCGCTCAACGTCAGAAACCTCGAGTCGGAGCTGCAGATGCTGTTGCAGAACCCGCTGGTGGAGCAGATCCAGGCGCAGCTTGTCCCGGGCGATGAGCCGGGCGAGGCGGTGCTGAAAGCAAACGTCAAGGAAGCGCGGCCCTGGGACTTCGGCGTGGTGCTCGACAACAAAATTCCGCCCAGTCTCGGTGAAGCGCGTCTGCTCGTTCAGGGCGCCCTGCGCAATCTCGCGCGAAGGGGAGACGTCCTGCAAATGGAGCTCGAGGGTGCCGAGGGCATCGATGGCAACCTGAAATTCCTGTACCGCCTGCCGCTGACTCGCAAGGACCTGGCCCTCAGTCTCTACTACGAGAACGGCGACTCCGAAGTCATCGAAGAGCCATTCGATCAGCTCGACATCGAGACGGAGCTCGAGACCATCGGCATCCAGATCGGCCAACCCATCATAAGGAAGCCCAATACGCAACTCACGCTGGCCGGCCTGCTCGAGCGCCGCGAGACCGAGACCTCGCTATTGGGCATGCCCTTCTCCTTCTCGCCCGGTGTCCAGGACGGTGAGGCCACCGTCTCGGTCTTCCGTTTCGTTGCGGACTGGGTAAACCGAAGCCCCAATCAGGTCATGTCTGCCCGCGCCACCGTCAGTTTTGGCCTAGACGCCTTCGATTCGACCATCAACGACAGCGGGCCCCAGAAAGGCGAGCCCGACAGCGAATTCACCAGCTTCATCCCACAGTTCCAGTGGGTGCGACGCTTCGGCAAGCGCGGTCACCAACTCTACTTTCGCATCGATGGGCAGATGGCAAGCACCGAGCTGCTGCCGATCGAAAAATTCACCGTCGGCGGCCTCGACAGCGTGCGCGGCTACCGCACGAACCAGCTCGTGCGCGACGAAGGCTGGACGGCATCACTGCAGTATCAGCTGCCGATTTTCCGAAACCCGGTCGGCAAACGTAATCTGCAGTTTGCGGCATTCGTCGATCAAGGTGCGGCGAGAGACAAGGACGGCCCAAACCCCGATCCCTCCGAGCTGACCGGCGTCGGTGTGGGCTTCATCTGGAACCCGAGTCCGAAGTTGCAGATGGAGTTCTACTACGCCGACCCGCAAGACGATGTGCCGAAAGGCGGCGAGCACAGCCTGCAGGATTCCGCGTACTACTTCAGAATCGTCGGCCGCCCATTCCAGAAATAGCGCCTGTCTGAACGTCTCTGGAAGTAACGCAGAGAACGCGGAGCATGCCAAGTACGCGGAGACAAATCTCTCCTTGTTGACTCCCAGCGTCAAATAGGGGACGAGTGCTAAATACAACCAAAATAACTTTTACCCTCTTGCTATTTTTATTCTTTTCAATACTCAATATTCTCTAAAAATATTTTTTCTCTGCGTCCTCTGCGCCTTGGCGTTCTCTGCGTTTCTTCCAGAGACCCTTTTAAAGCACGCACAAAAAAGAAGGCCCCGGAATCGGGGCCTCCTCGTGATGCTTTTCGGGAACGCTCTTGTTAGCTGCCGCGGTCGAAGGCGGCCACATCATTCAGGCCGACCTGCTCCAGCAGCGCCGCCCGCTGTCCGCGCAATGCCGGTTTGGCGGCGATCTGCTTGGAGATCTCGTCGATCGCGTCGTACCAGATGCCGGACTCCGCATACACTTCGGCTGCCGATTCCGGGCCGCCTTGCTTGAGTTTGGCCTGCACATCGGCAGAAGGTGCGACGCGCTTGATCGATCCGCCGGCAATAATGTCATCCGCGCGCTGGTTGTAGTTCTTCACCACCGCCACGAAGTACTGGTACTCGACATCTTGCTCGAGCGCTACGCCATGCTCTTCGAGGCGCAACGCGTGGATCCCCTTGCTGATGGGGGGCTGCAGGGTGACCTCAAGCAACGGCTTGATCGCATCCTCCAAGCGCGTACCCGTGATCGTCACCTCCACCGGCTTGTTGCTCGTTTCGGATACGTACCAATAGATGGTCGGCTTGGCGTGTGTGGTGTAGCCGGTCTGGTCCGGGGCCAGCACGTTGAGGGACATGGCCGTTGCCCCGGCGCTGCGGGTCCCGCCGCCGACCCGTGTCGCGGGTGCGCCCCGCATCGGCGCCTTGAAGCTGAACATCGGCTTGGCCGCCGGCTTCTCTTTGTCCGGCTCCCCGGCAGATGCGGGCAGCGCGGCCAACGCCAGCGCGGCCGTCATGCTCAGTAATGCCGTTTTCGACAATTTTCCTTTCATCGCTTTCCTCTCCGCTCCAGAAATGCCTCACGCTCCATATATAAATCCTACTCCTTGTGCGTCACCCGGTCATGAGGCCAGTGCACAAAAATGTGCGATTTCTCACAATCTCCGCCTTATGGCCGCCTACGCCGTTGGTGCGCTCATCCAAAAGGCATCGGGGCCCGTTTCGTGGGCCCCGGTGAACGCTGAATAGCTCTCGACTACAGCCAATTCCCGATCAGCAGGAACGGGCTCCAGTAGCCCGGGTGACGATAGCGTGGATCCTCGATCAGCTTGAGCTGCGCCTGCTGCAGCGCCTTGGCTTTGGAGACCGACGGATCCTGAAGCCCCCGGTAGAATTCCGACACCAGCAGCGCCGAGGCCGGATCATTGACGGTCCAGAGCGTGGCGAGCGCGCTGCGCGCCCCTGCCTTGACCGCCACACCTGCGAGCCCGAGGGCCGCACGGTCATCGCCCGCCGCCGTCTGACAGGCGCTCAGCGTAAGCAGCTCCACGGCGTCCTCGCGAAACTTCGCCAACCCGAGGAAGTTCTCCAGGGCATCCATGCTGAGCTTGCTGTCGTAAGTCAGGATGAAGGTCTTGTCGATACTGCTGCTGAACTGGCCGTGCGAAGCGATGTGCACGATCGAATAGGTCTTGTCCGTCAGCGCCCTCTCCATCTTCGGCACGACGAAATCCTTGTTCTGCAGCACCGTGCCGCCGTACAGGGAATTGATCGTCTTGACCTCCTCGGCAACATAGGGCAATCCCGGGAAGCCCTGTACCGCCTCGGTCAGGCCGTTGATCATCAAGCGCACGTTTTTGCGCTCGATCGGCCGCGGATCGGTCAGTTTCAGACCGGGCGTGGTCGCCAACGCATAGCGTGCGCCTAGAAACTGCTTGCCGTCATAAAGCGCCGCCATCGGAATCGTGCGCAATGGCCCATCGGGCACGATCACGAGCGTGTCGATATTCTGGCGCTTGAGCTCCGCTTGCAGAGGTTCAATGATCCAGCCATAGAGCTTGCGCGCATGCGGCAAGTATTGATGCGTCGTGCGCTTTTCCAGTCGCTGTCGGAACGCCCGCACTTCTTTGGTGAGCGTCTCGGCATCGACCTGGGCGGTGAAACGTTTCAATCCCTCCGGCGTGCTCAGCAACAGCTCGGTGCGGTCCGGCAGGATGATGGGATAGATGGCCCCTGTCTGGGGCGCGAGCTGGTCGATCCCGGTAGTCTTGGCTCGTAGCTGGGCGACGCAGTCGTCCTGGAAGTAGTCCTCGAGCTCCGCGCCTTTGAGGGACTCTACCGCGTCGCGCGCACCGATGAGATGCCGCTTGATCTCATCGGGATCCGTGATGTCTGCCGAGCGCCGCAGCAAGAGATCCGCGAGCTCGAAGTAGACCGGCCCGACCGTCTCTCGAAAGGAGATTCCCGCTCCGCCATAGCCGGTGGTGAGATCCTGGCGGATCGTCTGCAACAGCGCCACCGCATTCTGATAGGCCGTGATAGCGGCCTCGTTCTGTCCCTGGGCCTTCAGCAGACGGCCCGTCTGCCAGTACCAGCGATAGAGCGCCGCTGGCGCGTCCACGCGCTGGGCGGCGAGCATCGCCTGTTGCGTCAGTTGCTGCGCCTGCTCGTAGCGCCTGGCGTTTTCGTAAAGCTCGCCCATATAGCCGAGCGCGTAAGAGAGCGCGTGCTGGTCGTTGGCGTTCTCTGCCGTCGCTACTGCGTCCGTGAACGTTTTGTAGGCGCGCCGTTCCATCTCGACGCTGCCCGCGCCCGGAACGGCGGCCAACCTGGCATACAGGCGACCGATGCTGATCAGCGCGTAAGCCCGGTCGTGCGTCAGATGCAAAGCATTGACCTTCTCCTGCGCTTGCGCAAGCAAGCGCGCGGCCTCGTTGTAACGGCCGTCATTCAATCGCGCCCGTGCCAGATTGGCCGATGCCCGAGCCACAATGTTGTCGTCACCGGCCTTGGTCGCGGCCTCGATCGCGCGTTCATAGGCATCCGCACCGCCGGCAAACCGGTGTTGCCAGGCCAACAGGTTGCCGAGATTGTTCAACGCCGACGCGGCAATGCCGGATTCGTTCGCTTGAGTCGCGGCCTCAATGCTCGAGTTGAGCAGCTTCTCGGCTTCCGCCGGCCGACCCGCGAGCCCGTAGGCATTGCCGAGACTCGCCGTCACGGTCGCGATCAGGGCGAGGTTATCTGTCCCCTGCGCGAGCTCTAAGGCACGTTGGAGCCCTTCGAGCGCATTGCGGTGGCGTCCCAGGGCGAGGTTCGTCTCCGCGACCTGAACGAGCGCACGGATCTGCCCCTCGCGATTGCCCGCCGTTTCATAGATCTCGGCCGCGCGGTGCGAGTTGTGCAGCGCTTGTTCGAAATTACCAACGCGAAACCACTTACCGCCGGCCTCGAGCCGTTCGGCTGCTTCCGCGGCCAACTCTTCAGGTGTGGCTGCCCAGGCAGGTGCCGCCAACAACGACGGCAAGCCAACGAGGGCCACCGATAGGAGGAACACAGCCACATGTCGGCGTAGGAGGAACACAGCCACATGTCGGCGGCATGCAAGTCGCCGAGCTGATCGCTTACTCATTACTTCCACCCTCCTGCAGCGTTGCGCCTGGCGCGCCGCGACCACGCCGGCTTCTTTCAGACATTCTGCCGATCGAAGTCCATCTGATTTGCACGGGCATGATAGCACGGGGTACGGGAGGCGTCGCTGCGGCCCTGGCGCGTGGGCTCAGGAAAACCCTGATGCAAAAGATCAGGGTTTTCCTGATGAGCGCAGACAGCGTGCCGGGCGCTTGCGCTAAAACAGACCGACGATATTGCCCGCGTCGTCGATGTCGATCTTGTCCGCCGCCGGCGTCTTGGACAGCCCGGGCATGGTCATGATGTCACCGCAGAGCGCCACCATGAACTCGGCACCGGCAGACAAGTAGGCATCGCGCACCGGCAGCGTAAATCCGCTCGGTGCACCGCGCACCGTCGGATCGGCGCTGAACGAGTACTGCGTCTTGGCGATGCAGACGGGAAAGTGACCGTAGCCGTTGGCCTCGAAGCTCTTCAACTTGGCCGCGGCCTT
>CAYGAS010000261.1:0-10542 GCA_964347935.1 uncultured Nitrospiraceae bacterium
CACGACCGAAACAGTCTCGATCTATGCCTACAAAGTGCTGTTCCAGACTTTACAGTTCGGCTACGGCTCGACATTGGCGGTGATGGTGTTTTTCATCGTCGGCCTGATCACCTTGGGATACGTGCACGCGCTGCGCACGGGGGCGACATGAAACGCGGCGGGTTTTATTTGTTGCTGACGTTGGTTGCCCTCTACTGCCTGGGCCCGTTCATCTGGCAGCTCGTTACGTCGCTCAAGCCCGCCGCCCAGCTCACGCAGCTGCCACCGCTGCTGCCGGCGGTGGCGACGGGCACGCACTACGTGGCGATCTTCGAGGGCTATCCCTTTCTGCGCATCATCGCCAACAGCGCCGTCGTCGCTGCGGGCAGTACGCTGCTGGCGCTCGCAGTCGGCGCGCTTGCGGCCTTTGCGCTGGCGCAGCTCAAGATGCGCGGCACCATGGCGGTGCTGACCTTCGTGCTCGCGATCTCGATGTTTCCGCCCATTGCCACGGTGAGCCCGTTGTATCTGCTGATCCGGGCCGTGCACATGCGCGACACGTTGTGGGCGTTGATCGTGACTTATACGACTTTTTCGCTGCCGCTGGCGATCTGGGTGCTGACCAGTTTCTTTCGCAGCATCCCGCGCGAAATCTATCTCGCTGCGCGGGTAGACGGCTGCTCGGCGTTTCAGGCCTTCTATAAAGTGATCCTGCCGCTGGCCGCGCCGGGTCTAGTGGCCACGGGTATCCTGGTGTTCATCTTCGCCTGGAACGAGTTTCTTTATGCCTTGACCTTCACGGCGACGACCGCCTCGCGCACGATCCCGGTCGGGATCGCGCTCTTTCCGGGCCTGCACGAGATCCCGTGGGGCGAGATCGCGGCGGCCTCGGTCGTCGTGACGGTGCCGGTCGTCATTCTCGCCTTCGCGTTTCAGCGGCGCATCGTCGAAGGCCTGACCGCCGGAGCGGTGAAGGGCTAGGGCGTGGCCAGCATCCGCTTCGACAAGATTCAAAAACGCTTCGGCGACACGATGGTCGTGCACGATCTCGATTTGCTGATCGAGGATCAGGAGTTTTTCACCTTCGTCGGGCCGAGCGGTTGCGGGAAATCGACCGTGCTCAATATGATCGCCGGGCTCGAGCCGGTCAGCGCTGGCGCGCTTTACTTCGACGATCGCGAGGTCAGTGCGCTATCTGCCGGCGAGCGCGATGTCGCGATGGTCTTTCAGAGCTATGCGCTTTACCCGCACATGAATGTCTACGAGAACATCGCCTTTCCCTTGCGCGTGCGCAAGGAAGACAAGAACACAATCGACGGCAAGGTGCGTGAGGTAGCTCAAATCCTCGATCTAAGCGAGCTCCTGCAGCGCAAACCAGGCCAGCTCTCCGGCGGACAGCGCCAGCGCGTGGCGCTGGGCCGCGCGCTCGTGCGCAGGCCGGTCGTGTTCCTGATGGACGAGCCGTTGTCGAACCTGGATGCGCGTTTGCGCGTGGAGACGCGCGCGGAGCTCAAACGCCTGCACGGTCGCTACCGGATCACGACGGTCTACGTCACCCATGATCAAGAAGAGGCGATGGCGCTTTCCGATCGCATCGCCGTGCTCGATCGCGGGGTGGTGCAGCAGTGCGGCGCGCCGCAGGAGGTCTACCACAAGCCCGCCAATATGTTCGTCGCCGGTTTTATCGGCAGCCCGTCGATGAATTTTTTAGATGGTGCACTGCTGCAGGACGTCGGTTGGGCGAAGACATTGCTCGAGCGTGCGGGCGGTCGCGAAGCGGTCGTCGGTGTCAGACCGGGCGATATCGTCGTCGGGCAGGGTGGTGACTCGAGTCTCGAGGTCGAGGTCACGCTGCTCGAGCCGACCGGCGGGGATGTGTGGGTGGATGGCATATACCAAGGCGTGCCGATCAAAGGCCGTCTCGCTGAAGGCGCCGAGGTGAAGCCGGGCGAGGTGGCGCGTTTTCAGATCCCGGTGGAGAAGTGTCATTTGTTTGAGAAGGAAAGCGGAAATAGGATATGAGCGCGCGTCCGTGTTATCGCGTGGCTCCGGCTTCGCCCTATTTCGCGCGCATCCTGGGGCCGCCCGACGCGGCATCCCTGCCGCGGCGGGCGGGCAGGGCATCCTGCTCTGCCCCTGTCGGGCCTTATCCAGGATGCGCACGGGGCTACGCCAGTCGCCGTGCGATAACACGGACGAGTGATGCGAGGGGTGTGGAGTCGCCTCACGCTGACACTGCCGGTCAACGCAGTTGAGGGATTGGTGTTGGTTAAGACGCTTTCAGTGAAGGTTCGCGGTCAGGGCTTGCACGAGTTTACGGATCAAGTGCAGGCGGCTGTGCGCGAGGCGGGGGTGAAAGAAGGACTTTGTACTCTTTTCATCCAGCACACGTCGGCAAGCCTGCTCGTTCAGGAAAACGCCGATCCATCGGCAAAGCGCGATCTCGAACGTTGGTTGAATCGCTTAGTACCCGAAGGCGACCCGTTCTATAGCCATACCACCGAAGGTCCCGACGACATGCCAGCGCATATAAAAGCCGCGCTGACGCAAACGAACCTTTCCATTCCAATCACCGGCGGACGACTCGCGCTAGGCACATGGCAGGGGGTTTATCTTTGGGAACACCGCCACGGTGGATCAACGCGGCGGGTGATCGTTCACGTAGGGACTTAATGCGCTTGCTGAATGTCGTGCTTCAACAAACAGGCAAGCAAGTTCACGAACATCCGCTAAGGTCTGCTTTCAGCTCAGGAGCGGCCATTCAAACGATCAGAATATCGCGCCAGCCACTAGCTGCAATCGGCCAGAAGCGGCCGGTCCTAGATCATGATCTAAAGGGCAGTTTCGCCCAGCGAGTCTAACGCTGTTTTAACCGGCGCGGGCCAGGAAATACGCGGAAACAGTGCGCCATATCACCGCGTCCGGTTGAAAACATAGTTAGATTCCTCATTTTCATTTGTGTGTTTTCAGAACCCACCAATTCTTTGAAAAGTCCAAGGTGGCACCCTCCAGCTCGGAATAGAGCTGCTGTTGGGGAAAGAGTATCTCTAACCCGCTAATCTTTTTCCGTGGCTCATCGGGAAATTGCTCTCGGTTTACTATCCGAAGCATCCACCCCGAGCGTTGTTCTTTTACATTCCCAGAGCTGTCGAGAACCTCAAAGTTGCCTTTGATTAGCGTCAGCACTGCACGGCTGTCACGCTCCGCACTGAGCATAACCTTGGCTTGTGCTACCGCCGCTTCTGTGAGTTTGACGCTGGGAAGAGTAACGGCGTTTCTCGCAAACGCGGCCCCAACAAAAAGTATCAGAAGGCCACTAAACACGACACTTTTGGAGCGCTTCCCCATTAATTCAATCCCTCGCCAGGAATCTAACGATGATTAGCGGACCTAACGACGGGTATCAACACCCGACGCTACGCTGCGGCAAGAAATCTGCCCAGAAAACACATGCCTGCACACATCTTCTCAGTCCCTCGTTAGGAATATAGCGCGCTTTCGCGGGATAACCCTATAGAACTGTCAGCTCGCAGGATAACGTTGATACCGGTTGTAGCAAAGCTCACTTATCTTACTGTACTGCCCTTTTGGCTATGAAAACCCGGTAGACCGAATGACTCCTTAGGGTCGGAAGCCGCCTGACGGGCATCTATCCCCTGACCGGCAGCTCGTGGGCCGATACCGGCCGGTCGTTTCCGATCAAATCTGACAAGCCTACGCTGACTCAGCCACGATCCGCTGCACCGTTCCTACCCCTACACCGCAGCGCGGGCTATGGCACGGATACCCAGGCCCTTGGCCCGCTGCCTTCGCACCTTACGCTCGACCGTGGGGGACACCCGCGGCCTGCCTAGCTGCTTGTTGCCCTGGGCTCGGGCTCGAAGAGATCGACAGTCATATTTGCGCGCTGGAGGCTCGAAAGCAGTGGGTCAGGCTTACTTTGGCGTGATATTTGCGTTCTGGAGGCTATTCGCAGCTTGCCAGATCACGATCTTGGGGCGCACAATGTCGGTCTGCAGCCCGAATTACACCACAAAACTTAAACGCTCGTCGCAAGATTGGCAGAGCGGGGGCTGGGGGGTGGAGTATGCTGATTCGTACCTTGCGGCACGATGCGGTCGTTTCTCGCAAGCAGTTCGCGAAGTGGCTGTTCGATGTCGGTGTCGGCAGTCTATTACTACTACTCACGCTGCCGATCATCATTCTCGCTGCCATCCTCATCTATGTTGAAAGGCAAGGGCCTCTCCTTGACCGCCGACCCAGGATCGGACAGTTCGGCTGTCGCTACGCACTGCTGGCATTTCGTACGACAGCTGCCGACACCATAGCGTATGGAGTGTCGCGCTCGGCGACCGGAAAGGACGCGCGCTATACACTCGTCGGACGAATCATCCGTACGCTTTGCATCGACGAATTACCGCAGCTTTTTAATATCCTACGGGGCGAGATGAGCTTCGTGGGGCCCAGGCCGGACACACCCGCCGTGGCTAAGGCGATGTCGCGGAGGTTTGCTCGCTATGCAGAGCGGCACAGGGTCAAGCCCGGTATCACGGGATGGGCACAGATCAGGTTTGCAGAAAGCAATTCAATGATGGATGCGCGGGCCAAGCTACAGGGCGATTTATATTATGTCCGTAATCACAGCTTAAGCTTGGATTTGCACATCCTGGCGCAGACGGCTCGTTTGCTCGTACGTTAGAAAGGACCTCTTACCGTCTAGACGACACAAGGCTTAACCCTACTCGCGCTGAGGCGCCAGTGCGCAAGGGACATGAAGCTTGTCGGACTGTTTGTTATCGGGTGGTTCATCGTTGCCTTTCTGGTCGCCCTCGCGGCGGGCGGATTTATTCGCAGCGCCGCTAAACTCGATAACCCTTCAACGCCCTCAAGAGTTAAACGCCGGCGGCCTGAACGGCGAATAAAGATAAGGCGTGCCAAGGACCGTGGCGCCGAAAGCCACTCGGATTTGAACAAGCCGGATCGGCGCCACGGGGTCGGCCGTCGCAGTGAAGATCGGGTATAGACGTAGACAGCCATTTTGGTCGCGCCAAGGACAAAGAGGGCACGGCTCGATAGGCAGGTTTTCGCCCAGCAGCGGTCAGTCAATCGACCACAAGATTTCCGTCGTGACATGCCGAGAACGGCCCTAAGCGGCCGGTCTTGACAGGACGGCATTCGCCCGCTAAAGAAATCGCAGCTGCGGTGGGATTCGAACCGGCAGAGCGGATGCTCTGGCTGCGCCCAAGCCGCCAACCTTCCCTTTATTTGATGCATCTCAATGCAATCTGCGGGTGGGTGTGCGCATTTAGGGCATTACGGTCCGCCCGAATCGGACACTGCTGAGTCAGGAGTAGAAAATGTCTGCCCGCACGGAAAATGGGGCCGACGTGGTTCTTACGTCTGCGCTGGTCATCGCGACCAGCTCGCCAGTGAGTCCCCTCCCCCTTGGCTACCTAACTGGCGGCGATCCACCTTAACGGCCCTCACGCAAGGGCAGATGATCATCAACACAGCCTCGAAGCGTCTGTGTTTTTGCAGTGCAGCATCAAGGATCTGCTATGCCTTAAGTACTAAAAAAATAGCGTGTCCTCACGATGGATTACTTTGAGGCGGTAACTGCCGGTCAAATGGAGGAATACGCGAAAAACGAGCTAGACTAAATCTTGAACCTTTCAGTCGTTGCTAAGGAGGAACGTTATGAAAAAAGTACTGCCTATCTTAACGATCATGCTGCTGACCTCACCAAGCCTGGCCGGCGAAACTACGTATCGACAGCATATAAAACCGCTGTTCGATCAAAAGTGTGCCGCTTGTCATGGGGCGAGCTCACCTTACTACGGTGATTTCAAGAAGGACAAAGACAAATACAAGGGGATGATGAAAGGACCGAGGATGGACACCTATGCCGATCTGATCTATTTCATCGGTTGGCCGGACACGGGTGCCATCATGCGCCGGCTTGACGATGGCACGAACACCAAAGACGGGAAACCCGGGAACATGTATCAATTTCTCGGCTCAACCGACGCAGAGCGAAAGAAGAACTTTGCGCTTTTCAAGTCGTGGGTGGGTGACGACGGATGGCGGTTGAACCGCTGGAAAGCAAAGGGCGATGTGCCAGGCATCACCAAAGAACAGCTCAATCAAATCAAAGTCAAGTATTGATTACGAGCTAACGAACGAAGGGGGCACTGTACTTTTCGACTTTTATTATGGACTGAGTATGGTGTCCCCTTCGTAGTCACTCGAATCGAGAAACCTTATCCATGCGCCGTTGAAAATATTGATCGTAATTCAGGAGATGATCCCGGAGGGATTCGGCTAACTTTTTGGCGACCGGTGCACGGTCGTGCTTTTCCCCGCTACGATAATGAAACATCGCGCGCGTGATCTGGTCCAGCAGGCGCTGATGATCCACGGTTTACTTTTCATATCCGTCGTACCGCGCGCTCGCATGATTGCCTCTTCGTAGGCGAAGTACTCGGTCCAAGATGTGCGCGACGCTAAGGCGCAACTTCCAACTGTTACCGTGCGCCCAGTAGCTGCAGCTTCTGATCCAGCGCATCCCAGACAAGAATGGACACACGACAAGACGAAGCCCTTAATCCGGCAGCAATGATTCGCAAAACGGACGTTCGGGCAAGCCAAATTTGTGGGAATTATTCGCGACTCGCCGATCAGAATTCAGCAGGTTGATCCTGTTTAACTCAGAGCTACGGATGCGCGAAAACGAGGTATGTCCTCATCGGAAACGCGAGTACCCCTCCAGCGACGTAGGGCTCGAGTATCGTCGTCACGTCCCTGATAAGTCGATCGACACCCTGCTGCGAAAGTTGCGCTAGCGCGTGCCGGGTGGAAGGCGCCCCCGAGGCAAGACTATTGACAAAGGCCTCGACCGAGGGAAAGTGCATTAGCCGCTCCTCGGTGCGAACGCTGACTTCGCGAAACCCTGCTCGCCTGGCCGTTTCCCGGATCTCGTTTGCATCTCCGAAGGAAAAGGGTCGTCTTCCCGGCGATGCGTCAACACCCTGACGCTCGAGCGATTGTGCAAGGGCGTAATGGCCCTTGTTGTGTTCGAGCGGCCACCAGAGGGTAGCCACTAACTGGCCAATGGGCTTAAGAACACGTCGGATCTCGGCAAAGCCACCAACACGGTCAGGAAAGAATTGTAGGCCCTGGAGGCAAAAGCAAAGATCAAACGTACGGTCTTCGAAGGGCATATTTAGCGCACTGTCGCAATACCATTCCACGGGAACGTCAGCGTCACGCCCCAGCCTGCGGGCGACCGCGATCATCCCGGGATCAACATCAACACCAGCGATCCGTCCGGATGCGGTAGCGGAGTTGGCGACGAGTCGAGCGGCAATCCCCGTTCCACACGCTACATCGAGAACGTGGGCCCCGGGCTCCGGGGCCACCAGGTCCACCACGAGTTGCGCCCACGGACCGAAGATCTGCGGTACTAAGTATTCTTCGTATGCCTCGGCGGCAGTGGTATCCACTGGCTGGTCGCCATCGGACATTTTCGACTTCCTACCTCTGGCCAAGAGTGCTGATTTGCGACGAGTGGGCCAGGCGTTTTGCTCGTTTTAGGTACTAGGCGGGCAGCTGTAGCTCGTCGATGAACGTGGACGAGACATGATCGTTCTTTTTCCCGCCGAGCGCAAAATAGTACAGGGGTTCTCCTTCCAATGAGAATCGGTGGCGGTATCGCTGGAGGTGGTACAGGTCCAGGTATTCGGAAGAGATGAGCTCCCGAATCAGTCTCGAGAAGCCGGAATCATCGCTTTTATCAAGGAAGGTCTCCTTGATATTGAAAGCGACCCAGCCCTGCCTCGCGATCAGATTGAACGCCTCTAGGAAGGCCTGCGGCGGGATATCTCCGAATCCCAGCGCCGCGACCGAGATGAGACATTCCGGGGACCACGAAGCCAATTCCTCGCGCTCGTCGGCGCTCAGTGAGCACAGGTCCACGACATAGTAGGCGTCGTACACGCCTGGCCTGTCCCTTTCCGTCGCCTCGCGGGCCTCGGCGAGGATGTCGACGCCGATGAGGCGCGACACGCCGTGCTTCTTGAGTTCCTCCCCGACGATGCCGTTGCCGGCGCCAAGGTCGAGCACCCTCAGCTCGTTCAGGCGCTGGTCGGACTGGGAAAGCGCATACTTTAGGACCTCGCTGACAACCGACGGGGACTGGCATTTGAGCCGTTCGTAGACCACCTGCTCGTATAGACCCGGTATCTGGTAGAGCCGCTCGTATTCGTGGAGCCGAATCTTGGTCTTTTTTCCCGCTTCGTCGAGAAGATAGAAGTAGACCTCGTCTTGGGAGAGCTCACGAACATCTGTCGAGGGAAACTGAATTCGATGTCGCTTAATCACTTTGCAATTCCTTTCACGATTCGCTGCGCTGCCTATCAGAATACTGACAGCCATCTTATAACACGGACCAGATGCAAAGTGGGCATTACAGCGAGTACCTGGCCTCTCGGCAGCGCACGATCCCCAAGCGCACGCGATCCGCATTGAAGTTACGAATCATGGTCTGAAAAATTTTCAGACTGTTGCGGGCCTCGTCCACACCTTTGCCGCGAAAACCGGAATCCCCGGAAATTGCCTGCTCCAATCGGGCGATCATTTTTGAATAGAACGAGATCGCAACCGCATACTGGTCGAGATAGGGCCCCACCGTGAAACCGATCTCATTGAGCAAGGCGCTTGTAGCTTCGAACGTCTGCAGCGCCGACAGGGCCGGCTCGCTCGCCCACGGCAAGGGGTAATCGGCCTCGCCGCCTGCGCCCGAGAAGAACTCGTGTAACACCATCGTCCCGCCCGGGCGCAGCACCCGGGCACATTCCTGAAACATCTCACGCTTCCCGCTCACCTGCATTGCACAGTGTTGCATAACGACGGTGTCGAAGATGCCCGCGTCGTAGGGCATCGCCAGCGCGCTACCGAGCCTGAAGTCGACCTGATCTGCCAGGCCGACCAGCGATGTCAGGGCAACGGCGGTCTGGAAGACTTGTTCGCTCAGCTCAATGCCCGAAACCGTGGCCCCGTGTTTGTAGGCGAAGCGACGGGCGGGACCCCCGAGGCCGCAACCGATATCCAATACGCGCTCGCCGCGCTCGATCCCGGCCTCGCGGGCCACGAGGTCGGTCGCCTCGACCCCCCCGACGTGAATCATGTCGAAGCCGTGGAGGGACTCAGCAGTACACCGATCGGCATCGATACCCTTCGCGCGTAGCAGCGCGAGCGCCTCGTCAAAGGACGGCAGACGACGAGCCCAGTGCTCAGCGATCAGCTGAGCCTGACGCGAGGATGCAGTGTTCATGAGATGCTTATTGTACGCGCTACTGGCGCGCTCGCCGCCCATACATGCTGGCCGGGAATTCGTGTCCGGAAAATACCGGGCGAAACATGGACCAACGATCGTTGTCCCAATTACAAACGGCGCAGTACCCTTCTAAGATCGTTTCTTTTCGTAGTAGTCCCGAATCCGATCGTATACGGGGCGCATGTCGATTTGATAGAAATCGAGCCCCCCTTTGCGCAACTGGAACGCGTGCCTCGAAGCGGGGGTGTGCTGGGCCCAAAATTCACGATGCCGCTCGGGAAATCTCAGCTCCGGCAGCCCTTTCTGTTCGGGGACGAAATAGGCCGGTTCTATCATCGTGTACTCATAGGTTTGCAAGCCTGCCGTATCGGTCAGTTCGTTAATGCGCAACAAGCCTGGATAGAGCGCCGCTCCGAACGCGCCGCCGGTCAGGGTCGCCACGACCAGGGCCTCGATGATCGGTACCTCCGCGGCCCGCATCAACCAAATGCCTAGCAGGGCTATCGTGAGCCCGGCTGTGACGTAGATCGGGTACAACGGCTCCGCAGCGTAGGTCTCGGTGTTGAGGAACAAGGCATCGGCCAATGCGTAGCTACTGGAAATAAAAAACACAGCCACGAAGCCGAGCGCCACTGGATTCTTGCTCAATGCGAAGGGTTCGAGTTGATCTACGCTCAGTGGCGCGAGCTTGATATGCGGCTGCGCCTGTAAGAATTGCATTACCGGGCTATTCATCACCTCGGCCGTGACCTCCTCCGGCTTCGGGCGCGTCACCCCGACCTGCTTTTTCCATGAGGGCGGCTCGAAATGTTCGGCATCGACCCACAGGTAGGGGCGAATCGTGCGTCTGCGAAGTCCGGTATGGAAAACGACAGCGACCAATCCCGGTTGCTGGCGCGCCATGGTTGTTTTGAACTCCGTGCGTCGGACCTCGCTCCACTGGAACGACCAGCTCGGATTGATGAACTGCAATGCCTTGGGCAGGGGAGATACATAGCGCAGGCCGAGCTCGTCCAGGAGCAGCCGTTCCCGGTGCTGGGCCATGACAAAGTAGAACATCTGCGCCGTCGAGGCGACGATCGCGAGCCCCACCAAAAGCAGCTCAAGCCAACCCTCTTGGGCCTTCACCAGCAACTTGGCGATGAACGCGCTCCAATTGATTGACTTACCGTTTTCCGCGGCGCCCAGATAGTACAGCACGGCAAGAATGGCAATAAGCGCAACGATGC
>CAYGAS010000262.1:0-2859 GCA_964347935.1 uncultured Nitrospiraceae bacterium
ACGGAGGCGCTATGCTGCGCACTTGAGGCACATCTTGGTGTTATCGGCCATGACGCAGGAAGATATGAAAAAAGCGGCCGCCCTGGCGGCACTTGACTACATCAAGCCGGGCATGGTGCTGGGGGTGGGCACCGGCTCGACGGTAAATTACTTCATCGACGCCCTTGCCGACGTCAAAGGCAAAATAGACGGTACCGTCGCCAGCTCCGAGGCCAGCGCCGAACGCCTGAAAAAAGCCCGGCTACCCGTGCTAGAGCTTAACGACACTGGCGATCTGCCGCTTTATGTAGACGGCGCCGACGAGGCCACCAAGTATCTGCACCTGATCAAGGGCGGCGGCGGGGCGCTGACGCGTGAGAAAATCATCGCCCAGGCCAGCGAGAAATTTGTCTGTATCGCCGACGAAAGCAAGCTGGTCGACGTGCTGGGGCGCTTCCCCCTGCCCGTCGAGGTGATCCCCATGGCCCGCAGCCTGGTGGCGCGCGAGCTCGTAAAGCTTGGCGGGGAACCGGTATTGCGCGAGCGCTTCACGACCGATAACGGCAACCTGATCATCGATGTGCACAACCTGAAGATCCTTAATCCTGTGGAAGTCGAGGAACGCCTAAACCATATCCCCGGTGTGGTGACTAACGGCCTGTTCGCACGACGGCCGGCGGATGTATTGATTCTGGGCACCGCCGAAGGTATCAAGACCCTCAGTTGAGACTGACCGGAACCCTGCGCTCGTCGATGAGTCATCGACGCCGGTGCGGTGTACGTGTGTGGCGAAAGCCCAAGGACCGTGAACCAGACAGGTCGAGTGCGGCGATTAGCCAGTCTATCTCCGGGCGACCGGCAATCTCGCCTGAGTAGAAACAGACATGCAATTAAGTTGGTCTTCTTATGCGCATGGTGTACGATTATATTTATCGGAGAGTGTGACTGAAATCGCCCGTTAGCCTGGATGGCTGTCGCTGTAGGCGTCCAGGGACACTTACGTGAACCCAACCGATACGTCTAACCCGGATTACTTCCACAAGGTAGTGGATTGTCAGTGGGCGTGTCCTGCCCACACCGATGTCCCCGAGTACATCCGCCTAATCGCGCAAGGAAGGTATTCCGACGCCTACATGCTGAACCGGGTATCCAATGTCTTCCCCGGCATCCTCGGTCGCGTGTGCGATCGGCCGTGCGAACCCGCCTGCCGGCGCAGCCGGGTAGATGAAAAACCGGTCGCGATCTGTCGCCTGAAGCGTGTCGCCGCCGATCTGCGCGGTGATATCCTCAAGCGCTTACCGCAGATCCCGAAGTCCAAGAACGGCAAGCGCGTCGCCCTGATCGGTGCCGGCTGCGCGTCGCTGACAGTAGCCAACGACCTCTTGCCGCTCGGCTATGAGATCGTGATGTTTGAGAAGCTTGACCAGACCGGCGGCCTGATGCGCAGCAACATCCCTGCATTCCGACTGCCCCCGCAGGTGCTCGACGAAGAGATCAATATCATCCTCGATATGGGCGTCGATTTGCGTTTGGGAACTCCTATCACCAGCCTCAAGTCATTGCTCGAAGAAGGCTATGACGCCGTTTTCGTCGGCACCGGCGCGCCACTGGGGCGCAACCTCGAGATCCCTGGGCGCTACGATACCGATCAGATCTTCGTCGGCATCCAGTGGCTCGAATCGGTGGCTTTCGGCCACACGACATCTATCGGTGAAAGGGTGCTTGTCATCGGCGGCGGCAATACCGCCATGGACTGTTGCCGCACCTCTTTGCGTTTGGGCGGCAGCGAAGTCAAGGTGATCGCGCGCAAACCGATGGAAATGCTCAAGGCATCCGATTGGGAGCTGGAAGATGCCATTGAGGAAAATGTCGAGATGGTGACTAACCACGCGCCCGAGGAGTTCATCGTCGAGAGCGGCAAGCTCACGGGCGTCAAGTTCGCCCAGGTCGAGTGGTACGAGGATGAGGACGGCAGACTTAGATCGAAGAAACTCAAGGATGTGGTCCTTCCCTGCGATTCGGTGATCCTCGCGATTGGTCAGGAGAATGCCTTCGACTTTATCGAAAGGGATATCGGCCTGGAGTTCGACAACTGGGATATGCCTGTTGTCGACAAAGTTACCATGCAGTCCACGCGCGAGGGCGTGTTCTTTGGCGGCGATGCCGCTTTGGGACCGCTGAATATTATCTGGGCAGTGGAACACGGTCATCAGGCGGCGATCTCGATCCACAACTACTGCCAGGGCATCCCGGTGAGCGAGCGCCCGTCCTATGGCATGAAACTCAGCAGTACGAAGATGGGTATCCACGAGTGGAGCTATAGCAACGACTTCGACCCGACCACGCGTAGACTCGTTCCGCACGTCTCTATAAGCGAACGCTTCAAGAGTCTGAACATCGAGGTCGAGCTCGGTTTCAAGCCGGAGCAGACCTCGAACGAAGTGGAGCGCTGCCTCAACTGCGATATGCAGACCGTATTTAAGGCGAAGGCCTGCATCGAATGCGATGCTTGCGTCGATGTCTGTCCCGTCAGTTGTCTCATAATCACCAAGAACGGCTCCGAGGACGAGCTCCGGTTGCACCTCAAAACGCCGGCCTTGAACAGGGATCAGGATATCTTCGTCTCTGAGGGTCTACCTCAGACCGGCAAGGTCATGGTTAAGGATGAGAACGTCTGTATCCATTGCGGCTTGTGTGCGGAACGTTGCCCGACAGGTGCCTGGGACATGCAGAAGTTCACCCTGAAAATCCCTTACGCGACAGACAATCAATGGGCAAAACGAAGAAAGACCGCCTGAACGATTTTGTAATCAGGCTGGCCAACGTCAATGGCACAGGGTCGGCCAGCGCGAACAGTCTTTTGATGAAATCCATCTTCCG
>CAYGAS010000263.1:0-6181 GCA_964347935.1 uncultured Nitrospiraceae bacterium
GGTTGAAAAACACGTCGGCGAGGCTCTTCAGCTCCATGCGCATCGTCTCGTAGTTGAACTCGGTGCCAACGGGGTATTGCATCCAGCCGTTGGCAATCAATATCCACAGCGCCGAGAGGTTGGCGCCCAGTGCGACTAACCAGGTAACCACAAGGTGTTGCACCTTGCTCAACCGGTCCCAGCCGAAGAAAAACAGACCGACAAACGTCGCCTCGAGAAAAAACGCCACCAGACCCTCGATCGCAAGCGGTACACCGAAGACATCGCCCACGCAATGCGAGTAATAGGCCCAGTTGGTCCCGAACTGAAACTCGAGCGGAATGCCAGTGGCCACACCCATCGCAAAGTTGATACCGAACAGCAGCCCCCAGAAACGCGTCATGTCCTTGTAGATCTCTTTGCCGGTCATGACGTAGACCGACTCCATGATCGCCAACAAAAAGCCGAGCCCCAGCGTCAAAGGCACGAACAAAAAATGGTACATCGCCGTTAAACCGAACTGCAGACGGGAGAGATTGACGACTTCTTCGGTAGGAAACATGACGACAGCCCGGGCTAACGCAGTTCCGCTTGCGCAGGTCCGAGAAGTGACTCGGCGACGTCGGGAGCAGGAGGATCAGAGAACCACGCGAGCTTGATAACAATGAGGGCCAGCACCTTCACGGCGACGACGATGGCGATATCTCGCGCCAGCCGACGCCGCAGCCAGGACTGCCCTTGTTCCTTCATCCTCTCTCTCGCTCGCGCGCCTGGGCGCAGCAATTTTTTGAGTTATGGTGTGTTGGAACTCAGGTGATGATACATGCTTATGCGCTGGTAGAGAAATTCCTAGCCGCCGATGTAGGACATCTCGACTTTGCGCAGCTCCTGAGTGTCGGCGTTGCGCATTTCTGAGTAACGGTCGCTGCGTCGCGACCAGATTCCGTGAAGAAACTCGCTGATATATTGGTCATCAGCGCCACCGCGCAATAATCGGCGCAGATCATGACCCTCGCTCACGAACAGGCACGTGTAGAGCGCACCTTCGGCCGACAAACGCGCGCGCGTGCAACCGCCGCAGAAGGGCTCGGTCACCGACGAAATGACACCAATCTCGCCGCTTCCGTCCATGTAGCGCCAGCGCTTGGCCACTTCACCGCCGTAGTTCGCCGACACCGGCTCGATCGGGAACTCGGCGTTTATCAGATCGACAATCTCGGCCGCGGGCACGACATCGTCCAATCGCCACCCGTTGGTGCTGCCTACATCCATATACTCGATGAAACGCAGTACATGGCCACTGCCACGAAAATGCCGCGCCATCGGCAACACGCTGTGCTCATTCATACCTCGTTTGACCACCATATTGATCTTGACCGGCGCGAGCCCGGCAGCGGCGGCGTTGTCGATGGCCTGCAACACGCGCGCGACCGGAAAGTCGACGTCGTTCATCGCGCGGAACGTAGCGTCATCGAGCGCGTCCAGACTGACGGTGATGCGCGTTAACCCGGCCTGCTTCAGTAATAGCGCCTTTTCGCGGCTCAACGCGGCACCGTTCGTGGTCAGGCTCAAGTCCTCGAGATTCGGAATCGCTGCCAGCATCGCCACCAATTTCTCGAGCTCGCGGCGAACCAGCGGCTCGCCACCGGTCAGACGGATCTTGCGTGTGCCAAGGCCCACCATCAATTTCGCCAGGCGCGCGATCTCTTCGTAGCGTAGGATCGCCGCGTGTTCCAGGTAAGGGTAATCGGGACCGAAGATCTCTTTCGGCATGCAATACACGCAGCGGAAGTTGCAGCGGTCGGTCACGGAGATACGCAAATCGCGCAGGCTCCGTCCGAAGCTGTCGACCACCTTTCTTTGCTGGGATGTCATGTCGACTCACTCCAGACCAGTTGACCGGCGTCACTGAAGTCGTAGCCCCCGAGGAGCTGCGCCAGGCGTTGGCACTCGGCGCCCTGCAGATGCTCGAGCAGCTTCTGAAACAGCGCCCGAAAATATACGCCCCGGTAAAGCGCGAAGTCGTAAGCTTCCCAGCCGATGGCAAAGAAATCGAGGCCGAACTCTGTCGCCGCGCTGCGCGCGCCCGGCGCCACATCCGCGTGATCCATGGCAAGCAGCGACGCCGCGTCGCGCTCCGAGTAGGCCTTTGCCGCTACGCGCAAACTGGACGGATCAACGTGATATCTCGCCAGCGTCTCGCTCAGGAAACGCTGTGAGCCTGCTCCCTCCTGACGCACGACCCACCGCAGCGTCGGTGCGAACAGCTTCTCGACGGGATCGGATGGTTCCCACATTCCCGGCGCGATCATCAATCCTTGCTCACGGTAAAACGCGCGAACCAATACCCAGTCGCGGTGCTGCGGGTACTGTCTGATCAACGCCGGGTGTCGACGGCGGCTCTCGTCCGATGGGCCCCAGTGCATGCCACAGATGTCGGCATGATGTCGCGCCAACAGCGACAGTCCGAGCTGGGTCCCGGTGGTGGTGTAGCTGACAAGGGCGCGCGACTGGATTTCGTTGGCCAGCTGCATCACCGCCCGATACACCAGCGGGTCGTCGCTGCCCGCCAGCACGAGGCGGTCGGTCAACAGGCCGCCGTGCGTGGACTCCAGCATCCATTGATCCACAAGGGTGCGCGGAAAGAGCCATTTGCCAGTTACCTTGGTCGCCGGAATCTTGCCCTCGTTCACCAAGGCATACACTTTCTTTTCATTCAGATGCAGGTACTCGGCCACCTGCCTGACACTCATGAACCGTGGGGCCTCGTCGCCCGAGAAAAGGCCTTCGCGACCTTCGATGACGCGAACGGCCGGGCGCGTCCGCTTGTCAGCGGGTGAAGAGCTCATCGCTTCGCCCTACCGGGTAGGGTATGGTGAGTAGTCATCGCCTTGCGTGATTGCATCGCTGCGGGGGCACGGCCGTTGGTTGTGACTTTTATGGCTCCGCGATTTCTGTCGCACCTTTTACCGGCAAAGCAGCGCGCCAGCAAGCCTGCCCGCCGCTGTGGCGGCCAGTGATGCAAAATGCGTACCCTGCTGAGCGCTTCAGTTTTTTGCGACTCAGGCGCTGTGTAAAGGAAAACAATGCACAAGTCCGCTGTTCCGACCTGGGTCAAATTGACCCATGTGGCGAACGCATGGTTCAATTTGCACCATCAACATCATGGAGAGTGTACGCAAGGTGTTTAATTGCCACCGAATCGCGGACGTGGGCGCCTGGTACGCAAATTGCTGCTGCCGGAGGGCCGCCAACAGCGGGCTTACCAAAATAACATCATGACAGCCACTGAAAAATCCTCGCTTCGGTCCAACCGGTTCCCGGTGTCAGTCATCATGCAGCGCGGGGCGGTCGAGCATCGTGGCTGGCAAAGCGCGCGCTGGGAAGCCGTCGGCGTCGTCGCCGGTGAGAACATCGATCAGGAAATGCAACGCACGCTCGTGTGGGCCGACCAGCACAACAAACAGTACCTGTGGTCGGGCTTCACGCTCGAACTGTTCAAGGACAATGCCGAGAGCTACTGGTATAACCTAGTGAGCTCGCAACCCTCTATTTTCGTCGTGTGTCGCCCCGAGGAAGACGATGAAGAGGAGCAGATCGCTCCCTTCCTGGTTACGGCCGCCTATGACGAGGCCGACGCCTATCTCGAGACCGATGACATGGTCTTCGCCGTGACCATCCCGCCCGAGATCCATACCTGGCTTGAACGGTATGTCATCGAAAACTACGTGCCGCGCGAACGCAAGAAGCGTAAGCGCAAGAACTGGACGCCGGATTGAACGCATGGCAAAGGCACCACCTAAATCAGACTTAGGCCGAGACCCTGAAGCCGAGCTTGCCGAATCGCAAGGCGGGTTCTTGAATCGCTGGTCACAGCGCAAAGCCAGCGCCCGGGTGCGTGAGCGCGAGGAACGTGACACCGTCCCTGACGCCGACCTTGCGCCCGCTGAACAGGCGCCGTCTGCGGCCGATGACGCGCCGAGCCAGGCGCCCACCGATGCGGATATGCCGGCGGTGGAAAGCCTGGGTGAGGACAGCGATTATCGTGGCTTCATGTCACCGAAGGTCAGCGAAGACCTGCGCCGCCTCGCCCTGCGCAAGTTATTCCATCTGCCGATGTTCAACATCCGCGACGGCCTTGATGACTATGACGAGGACTTTCGTGCCGTCGAGGCACTCGGCAACATCATCACCGCGGACATGCGGCATCGGATGGAGATGGAACAAAGAAAGTTAAAAGAAGCCCTTGCCGAGAATGAATCCGACGGCGAGGACGCCGGTGCGCCCGCACCTGCTGAAGTCGCACGCGTCGATGACACGGGAAGCGACCCAAGCGCTGACCTCGATGACGCGGAAGACGACGCTGAGGCCGAAGAGCCGGAAAAGACCTAGCCCGTGAACGACACCCCAGCCAATGCCGTGGCGGCAGCCTTGTCAGATAGCACGGCGAATGGCCGTGCGCGCCGAGCCGCCCTCGCGGCCACACGCATGGATCACCGCCGTCCGACGTCGCTCGTGGAATACCAATCCTCGGGCGAGCTCCTGATCCTCGACCAGTTTCGGTCCATGGGCGATGAGGAGCGTGCGCTCGAGCTCGCCAGGCAGCTCAGCGGGCAACTACGATGCAGCGTTTTTATCGCTGGCCTGGCGCCCACTGGCGCCACTGAGCGCGTCGACGGAGTTCTCGCCGCGAAGGGAATCAAGATGGCGGTCGGCCGGTTGGTGGCGCTGACCGGTCACCTGGGACGGTTCGAGGCCACTATCGGCACCGGCAAGGGCGAGGCCAACTTAGCCCGTCATCTCGGGCTCGGCCGCGGGCATTTCGATCTGGTGTTGGACTTGTCGGCACCGCCCCATTTCCGCCAGGACGTGGCCCCCTTGGGTTATTACGCGCCGCAGGACAATGCGCAAGCACTGGAGCGCGCCTTGGCGGAGCTTCCCGACATGGTCGGCCAGTTCGAGAAGGTCAAGTTCTTCAACTATGATGCGGACATCTGCGCACACGGTCGCAGCGGCTTGAGCGGGTGTACGCGTTGCATCGCCGCCTGTCCGACGCAAGCCATCGCCTCGATCGGCGAGCAGATCGAAGTCGACCCCTATCTGTGTCAGGGCGCGGGCAGCTGTGCCACCGCGTGTCCGACGGGCGCCATTACCTACGCCTATCCGGCGGCGAGCGATCTGCAAAATGCCATCCGCACCCTGCTCCGACACTACCGCGAGGCCGGCGGGCGCGAGCCTTGTGTGTTGTTCCACGATGCCGAGGACGGGCGCCAACTGCTGGAACGTATCGCGCCGGGCTTGCCAGAGCACGTGATTCCGCTCGAAGTTGAAGAGATCGGATCCGTCGGGCTCGACACGTGCCTCGCTGCCCTGGCCTACGGGGCCGGCTACGTCGTGCTGCTCGCCACGGCGACCGTGGCCCCGTCCGTGCGTGGGGAGGTCGCCATGCAGCTCGAGTTCGGTGCCGCGATCTTGGAAGGTATGGGTTATCGGCGCGAACGTTTGCAGCTCCTCGGTGCAGGCGATGAAGCGGTCGTCGCCGAGACGCTCGCCACCCTCTCATCCGAGCAAGCACAGCCACCGGCCGGTTTTGCCGGACTCGATGAGAAACGTACCGTCATCCGGCTAGCGGTAGATCACTTGTACGCTCACGCGCCGGTCAAGGGCCCGCTCGTGGACCTGCCGGGCGGTGCCCCTTTCGGCGAGATTCGCGTCGATCGGCAGGGTTGCACCCTGTGTATGGCGTGCGTATCCGTATGCCCGCATTCTGCCCTGTCCGCCGGGGGCGAGTTGCCGCAGCTGCTGTTCGATGAACAAAACTGCGTGCAGTGCGGCCTGTGCGCGACCGGCTGTCCGGAGAAGGTGATCGAACTGGCGCCACGGTATGTGTACGACCCCGAGCTGCGGAAGGCTACGCGCATACTCAATGAGGAGGAGCCGTTTTGCTGCGTGGCCTGCGGCAAACCTTTTGCCACCCAAAGCATGATGAACAAACTGCAGGAAAAGCTGAAAGGTCATTGGATGTTCCAAAAACCCGATGCCTTACGGCGCCTGCGGATGTGTGAGGACTGCCGCGTGAAGGACATGTTCACCCACGAGGAGGGCGGCATCGACGTTTATAAAGGTCCGGACCGCTAAGGTCGGCTGATATGGGTCAGAATGTCGTAACTTGGATCATTTTGTCGCACCCTCCTTTTCGACG
>CAYGAS010000264.1:0-2573 GCA_964347935.1 uncultured Nitrospiraceae bacterium
CGATGAAGTACAGGTTTCCCGTCCAACTGCGACCGAAGGGTCCAAGATCCGTGCTCAACCCATAGAAGTGTCTGTCCGAATCGGGCGCTATCTCGTCATCAACGGGTACGCCGGCGACAAAATTGAGACGCCACTTCGGCAGCACGTTATAGCCGAGCAGCGCGCCGTCAAACCGACCCGACACGCCGTAGGCGTTGCCCGGTTGGCGACCTAATCTGGTGGCGAACTCGTGCACGACCTTGCGTCTCAGATCCAGATAGGCCGAACTCACGCGGCCCGTGTTTTCATCTTCGAGGAAGTCATTGATGCCGGTGCCGCTGAATACGAACCTGTTGTCATAGCGAGGGCCGCGATAGCGCGCCGTGATGTCGAGCGTTGTCAGGACCGCGTCTTGATCCACCTCGGAGAGCTCAGGCTGGGGAACGGGCGACGGAGCCGTGTCCACAATTTCGACCTTACTGTTGCCGCGAAAGTAGGTCTGTGAAAGTGTCCCGAAGACTCGGAACTCGCCTTTCTTTTTTTTGGCCGGCTCCTTCAGGGTCGTCGGTGGCTTGACCTCACCCGCGGTCAGATTTAGCAGGCGCTGGCGCACGCGATCGGTGCCTTCGCCCTCGGGATAGAGCTTGAGGTAGAGTTTGTATTCGACTTTGGCGAGATCGATTTGTCCGTTTCGCTCTCGAGCCAGACCGAGCAGTTCCTGCGCTTCCGCGGTATGGGGGTTTTTGGGCAGGCCGAGGACCTTCGTGAAGAGGCGAATCGCCGTGGCATTGTCGCCGCGCGTGAGGGCGTCGCGGCCTTCCAAAATGAGTCGCTCGGTGTCGGCATGGGTGTCTGGCGCTGTCTTGCCTTCGACCGTAGGCGCTGGCGGCGCGAACGCGGCGTCTCCAAGCGCGAGCGCTGTTTTTGCGGACGCCTCTCTTTCGGCGCGCGATATTAATTCGACGCGTGCGTCTGGATAGCGTTTCTTCAGCAGATCCCGTACTTCTTTGGCCTCCTGAGCGTTTGCAAAAAAGCCGAGACGCAGTCGATACCATACTTTGCCGTTTTCGCGAGACGCCGTTGTGTACAGGCGGTAGTCGCGCAGGCTGTCTGGAAGCGGTTGCCTCGGTTTTATATCAGGATTGGGTGATGACGCGAGGTTGACAACATAGAGACCCTGTTGATACGGCTTGCCCCGCATGGCTTGGGACGCGGATGTCCCTGGGGCCTGCGCGCGCGCCAGTTTGCTGGTTTTCGCTGGCCGCTTCGCCTTTTGCGCCTCGAGTGCGGCTAGCCGCTCATCCTCCGTGACTTGGTTTGTCCAGGCCAGGGGATAGAGGGATGAGAGCTTTTCTTGTGCGGCGGTGGCTTCCTTCAGCGTAAAAAAAAACCTAGTCGCAATAGGTCGACCGTCTTACCGAAAACCTGGGCACGAACCTGGTAGATCGTACTTCCCGGGAATAGCTTAGCTAACTTCCGTTTTGCCTCGACCATGTCGGGGGTCGCCGTCAATGAAGGCACGAGCGTCACGACGTAGCTTTTCCCCGCCTTGGCCGATGATTTCTTTTTAGCCGCCGCAGCGCCGAGGCGAACGATAATCCTGATGCTACGATCATCGCGGCCTTTTTCAATCGAATAATGGACCGGTCGAGTGAACCTGACGATCAGGCGCGGGCCTTCGACGCCGGTTCCTTCATAGGTCACGTCCTGTAACGGGACATGATCGATCGGCGGCCCTTTCAGGGACTTACGCACGGCAATTTCCCTTTGAGACGGTTCACCGAGCACCGCGGGGACGCGAAGATAGATCTGCAGGGTTTCGCCGGACTCTAGCGGAAAATGCCGAACGTAAAACACCGGACGGGAAAAATTTGCCTCAATCACGGCCGCGTCGCCTTGTCGCGTGACTTCCAATGTCTCCAGGACCTGTGCCGATGCATTCGCATACAGCAAGCAAAGGCACAGTAGCGTGCCGGGTCTCATCCATGCCAAGTAAGCGTCTCTCATATGTCGATGTCGCACTGCTGCTCGTGTTAGAGATTCGAACGTCGTCCCATGGCCAAGTTACCGATTACGCATTTCTTGCCTCGCCGAAACGGATGGCGAGCCTGCGGTAGGCAATGGTAAGGACTGACGGCCATCACCATTCACCATCGCTCGGCCGGTGTTCGCCCGCTCGCCTGTGGCACGCGCCCGAGCAGTCTCGTAGTTGGCTAACCGTGGCCCCGTTGTGTGGACCCGGTTCGAAGTCATTGGCATGGCAGCCGGCGCAGTCGGGCTTATAGGCGGCGAACCGCCAGCTGATAACCTCGTTATTCGTGGTATGGCACCGGTTACAGGTCACGCTCGAACGGTGTCCGCTCGGGAAGAACGGCGAGGTATGGCTGTAATTGAGGATAGGCAGCCAACGGCTCGTGCTGTGGCAAGCGTCACACGAGCGTGTGGTGACAAAGTGACCGCTCGGCTTACCCGTCACCGTGGTGCCGTTGTGGCACTGGCCACAGGTCCCCGGTGTGACAGTGCTATGGTCAAACGTGGCCGGCAGCCAAGCCATAGTCCGATGACAGGCGTCGCACGATGCGGTCGTTGCAATG
>CAYGAS010000265.1:0-11122 GCA_964347935.1 uncultured Nitrospiraceae bacterium
GTTGAAACCGGTGTAGTACGTTGCCGTGCCCACCGTCGTCAGCAGGCGGATACCCCGGTCAGTCATGGCAGCGGTCAGCTCGGTATCGCCGCCGCGGGTAAATTGCACGGTCTGATCGAAGCTCTCGGCCAGAATTTCCGATTGGTCGTAGTAGCCCTGCATGAATTTGTTCCAGCGCGGAATGCTCTCTTTCTCCAGGCTGTACAGCACTTTGTCGATAAACGGCAGACGGGCGCCCCCATCGCGCAACAGGCCCGCGGCCCTGTCACCCGGCTCGCCCTCGCTGGGGTAGCGCTCGTCGTGGAAGTTGGGGTTGCGTTCCAACACCATGCGCAGGTTCGGATTATTGACGGTGAGCATGTAGGGTCCGGTGCCGACCGGATACCACTGCAGGGTCAGATTTCTCTCGGCCATGCCCGGCTGTGAGAAGAAGCGGTCGGCCTCGGGTGGCATGGGCGCAAAGAACGGCATCGCCATCCAGTACAAGAGCTGGGGATACTTGCCGTAGATCTTGACGCGGTAGGTGTAACGATCCACCTCCTCGACCCCCTCGAGTGGATAGCGTGTGAGATCGAGGTACCCTGGCGCACCGCGGCTCGCGGCCTGTTCGTACGCCTCACGCAGCGTCTGTGCGTAATCTCGCAAGCCGACGACGTACTCGCTCATCAGGCTCAGAATCGGCGAATGCAGCTTCGGGTGGGCCAGTCGTTTGATTTGATACACATAGTCCGCCGCCACCAGCTCGCGCGTACCGGTATGGGGGAAATCGGCAATCGTATAACGGTCGCGCAGCTGCGCGGGTGTCAGATCCTGATACAGATAACCGTCGTCAGCGTCGCGAGCAAAAGCCGGATGCGGCTGATAGCGGATGCCAGGCCGAATACGGATTTCGTAGACGCTGAAGGCAATGGCCTCGGTCGGTGCTTGCGCGGGCAGCGGCGCTCCCTGGCGGTCATAGTAGCGCGCCTGCGGAATCCCCATTGCCGTCAACGGTACGAGCAGGTAGGGCCGTTTCAGATAGTGATATTGAAACGGCGGCTCGTAGATCTGTGCGATGATGGCATACTCATTGGAGCTATAGGAACGCGCAGGATCGAAATGTTTCGGGCGTTCGCGAAACGACGCGTAGAGCACGTTCTTCAGCGCATCGGCCCGCGGGTAAGGGTTATTCCAGCTGGCCAGGGATGGAGATGAAATGAGTATGCAGCCCAGGGCGGCGAAGGCGGTGCAAGCACGTTGGCATGTTGGCGTTCGTGCGGCCGCTCGAAGACTAGAGCGCAGTGTGTGTGTCAGCCCTGACGCAAACACGTCGGTGATAAACGGCAGATTACAAGCGAGTCCGACCTTAGGCCAAGCGTACTATAACAGATTCGTGGTTCGGCGCCCCCTTTCCGTTGGCAGTTTTTTTCGTTACTGTAACGAGCATAGATAGCACACGACGGTGCAGACGGGAGGACACACGAGATGGGCTTCCTTGCAGGAAAACGCGCACTGATTGTCGGTGTGGCGAGCGATCGCTCAATCGCCTGGGGTGTAGCCAAGGCGATGCATCGTGAAGGGGCTGAGCTGGCTTATACCTATCAGACCGACAGATTGAAGGCGCGCGTCGAAAAGCTGGGCACCGAGACCCACTCCAGCATCTTTCTACCCTGCGATGTCGCGAGCGATGAGGAAATCGATGATGTGTTCCGGCGCCTCAGCGAAAAATGGGATGGCCTCGACATTATTGTGCACTGCGTGGCCTATGCACCGCGCGAGCAACTCACAGGGTCGATCTTGGATACAATCACGCGCGAAGGTTTTTTAGTGGCGCACGATATAAGCGCCTATAGCTTCGCTGCTCTCGCCAAGTCCGGTCGCCGCCTCATGCAGGGCCGCAACGGTGCGTTGCTGACCTTGACCTATCTAGGCGCCGTGCGCGCGGTACCGAACTACAACATCATGGGGCCCGCCAAGGCCAGCCTCGAGGCCACTGTGCGCTATTTGGCGCAGGCGCTCGGTCCGGAAGGCATACGCGTCAACGCCGTCTCCGCAGGTCCGATCAAGACACTGGCGGCGGCGGGGATCTCCGACTTCAGAAGAATGCTGGATTTTTACGCGAAGACAGCGCCGCTCGGGCGCGGCGTCAGCATTGACGAGGTGGGCAACGTCGCCGCCTTTCTGTGTTCGGATCTCGCATCCGGCATCACCGGTGAGATCACCTTCGTCGATGGAGGCTTTAACGCGGTTGCCTTAGGCGGTGGCGCAGCACAGGGCGGTTGAGCCAGAGGCGCGCTTACAACTTATCGGCAAACACCTTGATGTCCGCGGTATCGCGCAAACGGACGAGATAGTCGCGGTATAGCTCCGCACCCAAACGCCCTTGTAATGCACTGTCGACACGTCGCACCAGTGCGGCATCACCGTCGGTCGCTGTGGCCGCCTTAACCGATTTCAACTTGAAGACGGCACGGCCGCCGGCCCCGAGATCAACTTCGCCGTAAACAGGTGTTTCGCCCTGCGGATGCGGCGCTTTGAACACAGCCGCGACGACCTGTCGATTGACACGTTTGGGATCGATGCGGCGGATCTCTGCGCTCTCCAGCTTGAGTCCATTCGCTTTCGCCAACTCTTCCAACGGCTGCCCACCGAGCAGGTCTGCGTAGATCTTCCCGCCAAGCTCGTTCGCCTTTGCTGTCGCTTGTTCTTTCTGCAAGAGCGTTTGGATCTGCGCGCGCACGTCGTCCAGAGGTTTACGCGCCGCCTCGCGGTGACCAATCACTCGCAGTGCCACGACCTTGTCCGTACTGATCTCAATAGCCTCGCTGTTACGCGAATCGTGCAGCACATCGAAACCGAAAGCGGCTTCCGCCACCTTGGTATTCGCGGTAATGCCTTTTCCACCTTCGCGGCTAAACCAGTCGCTTTGCAACGGTTTCAGGCCAAGGGCTGAGGCCGCTGGCGCCAGGCTATCAGGGTGTTCATAGGCCAGATTGCTCAGCTGCTCCACCTTTTGAAAAAACAGCTCTTCAGCGCGGCGCTGGCGCACGAGCTTCTGCAGCTCCTCACGGGCCTGCTCGAAGCTTTTTCCTGTGGCCGGCGTATGGGCAGTCAGCTTGACGATGTGGTAACCATAGCTCGTCTTGACTGGCGCTGTAATCTCACCGACCTTGAGCTCCGCGATGGCCTGCTCAAGCTCGACCGGTAGGGCGCCCTTAGAGACAAACCCCAGGTCACCGCCATTGGCTGCCGTGCCACTGTCAGCCGAGTGCTCCTTGGCCAACGCCACGAAATCGCCGCCATTGCGAAGCTGCGTCTCAACCTCGCGCGCCTTTTGCAGCACCTGATCGATGTCTTCCTGTTTAGCGTCGACCGCCACCTCAAACAGAATATGGCTCACGCGCCGCTGCTCCGGCGTCACGAACCGTCCCTGCTCTTCCTCGTAGGCCTGACGCAGGGCCGCCTCCGTGGGGTCAAATTCGCTAGCCAAATCGGCGAGCGAAAGTTCCAGGTATTCGATCCGCACTTGCTCCGGGGTCTTGAATTCCGCTGGATGCGCGTCGTAGTACTCCTTGATGGCGCCGTCTGTGACACGCTCGCCGCTAGTAAAGCGATCTGGGCCGACCACGATGTAATCAAACTCACGCTGTTCGCTCCACAGGCGAATCAGACCTTCTTTGTCGGCGGGCAACAAAAATGCGCTTTGCGTCAGACCCGTCTGAATCTGACCGGCGACTTGTAGCGTGCGCAAACGTTGCTCAAACGACTGTTCGCTCGTGCCGTCGCGTCGTAACGCCGCCTCATAGAGCTGCGGATCGAATTGACCCTGTCGCTGGAATTGGGGTGTTTGACGGATAAAGCCCGCGAGCTCGGCGTCGCCGATACGATAACCTTGGTTGAAGCCGTTGAGCTCCAGCAGTCTTTGGTCGATCAGACCGTCCAACACCTGGCGCTTGAACTGCGGGCTCTGCAGGATCACCGGGCTAATGTTACTCGCCAGCAGCCGGTCTAAAGTCAGACGGTACGTCTGCTGGCTGATCTCGACACCATCCACCTCGGCCACACTCACATTCGAACCGCCCTCAAAATACGAGTATGTGCCCCACAAAGCGAACGGTATAACCACCAACGCCAGGATAAAGGTCGCGATGATGCCTTGGGTCTTCTCTCTGATGGCGGATAACATGAATGGATTACCCCGGCGGTGGAAACGGAACGATTACCTGCTTGCTAATCGGGCGACGGACCGTGTTTGACTCGATGACGCGGCAACCGTTGACAATTACAAGGCGACAAGCATTCTCCTCACGTTCACAGACACTGGCGGAGCGGACGGGACTCGAACCCGCGACCCCCGGCGTGACAGGCCGGTATTCTAACCAACTGAACTACCGCTCCATTCAATCAGGACTTAGGACTGAGGACTGGGTCTGATGAAACTGACTGAGGATGACCGTGCCTAAGCTCTCAGTCCTAAGTCCTTAGTCTTGGTGGGTGCTGAGGGGTTCGAACCCCCGCCCTTCGCCTTGTAAGGGCGACGCTCTACCAACTGAGCTAAGCACCCAAAGCGCGGCTAGTTTACGGCATCCGCAAACGCTTTGCCAACTTGGCAAATACGCGTTCACATCGCTTGGGGCTGCCGCAACGACTCAGTGTGTGGTCACGGGTTGCAGCGCGTCATCCTTGGCGCTGGCGGCTTGAGGCGCTTCCGCTTCGCCGGCTTCACTCGGCTTGGGCATCCGCTCCAGTGCGACTTCCAGAACTTCGTCGATCCAACGCACCGGCCGAATGTCGAGATCATCCCTGACCTTCTTCGGTATTTCAGTGAGATCTTTCTTGTTCTCCTCAGGGATCAACACAGTCTTGATGCGCCCGCGGTGCGCTGCAAGCAGCTTCTCCTTCAGGCCGCCGATTGCGAGAATCTCGCCCCGCAACGTGATCTCCCCGGTCATGGCGACATCGCTGCGTACCGGAATGCCGGTCAACGAAGACACGATAGCACTGCACATGCCAATACCGGCGCTCGGACCATCTTTGGGCGTGGCGCCCTCAGGCACGTGGACGTGAAAGTCGTGCGTCTGATAAAAATCTTCCGCCAACCCCAGCTTTGACCAGCGACTACGCACGACGCTCATCGCCGCCTGGATAGACTCCTGCATGACGTCACCCAGCTTGCCGGTGATCATCATCTTGCCCTTGCCGGGCAAGATGGCAGCCTCGATCGTCAGCAATTCGCCGCCGACCTCGGTCCACGCCAACCCTTTCACTTGTCCGACCTCGTTAGTTTCCTCGGCCATGCCGTAACGATAGCGACGCACGCCCAGGTACTTCTCGAGATTCTTTTGCGTTATTACGATCTTCCTGTCACCGCGCTGCCCCAGCACGATCTCCTTCGCCACTTTGCGAAAAATCTTGGAAATCTCGCGCTCGAGATTGCGCACCCCGGCCTCGCGGGTGTAGTAACGCACGATATCGCGAATGACGGTCTCCGATACGGAGATCTCGTTCTCCTTCAGTCCGTTGTTCTTGCGCTGCTTGGGCACCAGGTAGCGCGCGGCAATGTTGACCTTCTCGTCCTCGGTGTAGCCCGAAAGGCGAATCACCTCCATACGATCGAGCAACGGCGGCGGAATATTGAGGGTATTTGCCGTCGTAACGAACATGACTTCCGACAGGTCATAGTCAACTTCGAGGTAGTGATCGTTGAACGCATGGTTTTGCTCGGGATCGAGCACCTCGAGCAGCGCCGACGACGGGTCACCGCGAAAATCCATCGACATCTTGTCGACTTCGTCGAGCATGAACAGCGGGTTTCTCGCCTTGACCTTGGCCATGTTCTGGATAATGCGACCGGGCAAGGATCCAATGTAGGTCCTACGGTGACCGCGGATTTCGGCCTCGTCTCGGACCCCGCCAAGCGACATGCGCACGAATTTGCGCCCGGTCGCCCGTGCTACCGACTGTCCCAGCGAAGTCTTGCCCACGCCCGGTGGTCCGACGAGACACAGGATTGGCCCCTTGAGCTTGTCGACGCGTTGCTGAACCGCGAGATACTCGACGATGCGTTCCTTGACCTTCTCCAGACCGTAGTGATCAGCCTCGAGAATTTTTTCGGCCTTACGCAGATCCTTTTGCACGCGGGTTCGCTTCTTCCATGGCACATTGATCAGCCAGTCGATGTAGTTGCGCACGACTGTCGCTTCGGCCGACATCGGCGACATCATCTTCAGCTTGTTGAGCTCGGTTTCGGCCTTCTGCCGCACGTCCTTGGGCATGCCAGCCTTAGCGATCTTTTGTGCCAACTCTTCGGCTTCGTTGGGCGCATCTTCCAGCTCGCCGAGCTCCTTCTGAATCGCCTTCATCTGCTCGTTCAGATAGTACTCGCGCTGGCTCTTTTCCATCTGCCGCTTCACGCGGCCGCGGATACGTTTCTCGACTTGCAGTAAATCGATCTCCGAATCCATGACCGTCAGGATGCGCTCCAGGCGGTCACGCACATTGTTGACCTCAAGTATCTGCTGTTTCTCCTCGAGCTTCAGGCTGAGATGGGCAGCAATCGTATCCGCCAGGCGCCCGGGATCATCGATGCCGGCCAACGAAGTCAGGATCTCCGGCGGAATCTTCATGTTCAGCTTCACGTACTGATCAAAAGTAGTGAGCACCGAACGGGTAAGCGCTTCGACCTCACGCTCGTCTACCGTCTCGCTCGCGAGCAACGCAATGTCTGCAAAGAAACATTCTTCAGTATCGACATAGCGCTGGATCTGCGCACGATGTTCGCCCTCG
Organism: uncultured Nitrospiraceae bacterium; assembly: GCA_964347935.1. Taxonomy (GTDB): domain Bacteria; phylum Pseudomonadota; class Gammaproteobacteria; order Acidiferrobacterales; family SPGG2; genus SZUA-472. Next base: position 6,766 of record CAYGAS010000265.1, read on the forward strand.
ACGAGCACCTTGACTGTGCCATCGGGCAGCTTCAGCAGCTGCAGTATGTTGGCCATCGTGCCAATTGAATTAATAACCTCCGGAGTGGGGTCGTCATCCGACGCGCTCTTCTGCGAAACCAGCATGATCTGCTTGCCGGCCTCCATCGCCCGCTCGAGCGCCCTGATCGACTTTTTACGGCCAACGAACAGCGGGATCACCATGTGCGGAAACACCACTACGTCACGCAGCGGCAATACGGGCAAGGCTGTGCCTGAGCCCGTGATAAGTTGTATCGGTTTGCGCTCTTGTTCCGTCATAAGCCTATCTTGTCTAGGGACCGGGCGTCAGCCGGGTCTGTGAGTTGAGGAGGCTCCACCGTCCTGGTGATCTCGCCCCACCTGTTACCACCGCCCCTCTGCCAGCCTTGTGCGGGACTGGGCGGCAATACGTTTATTATAGTCTGGGGGTAAAGATGGGGGATTTCAACAAGCCCTCGGGACAGCGGCTAAATCTGCTGCAAGGCGCCAACAAGATCCATGCCCTGCCCTGGCGGGGCTGATACACGCAAGCGCTGGGGTTTTCCGCTAACTGGTCGATGCCCGCTTCTGACTGGGCTCGACGTCGTCCTCGTAGATCAGCAGGGGCGGCATGTTCTCGCTGATGACGTTCCCCTCGACGACAACCTTCTTCACGTTGTCCTGCGAAGGTAGGTCAAACATGGTTTCGAGCAGCGAGCCCTCGAGGATCGAACGCAAACCGCGCGCCCCGGTCTTACGCTCCATGGCGCGCCGTGCTACGGCGGAAAGGGCATCATCCCTGATCTCAAGCTCGACGCCCTCCAAGCGCAACAGCCGTTGGTACTGCTTGACCAACGCGTTTTTCGGCTCGGTCAGTATCCGTACGAGCGCCTCTTCGTCCAGTTCATCCAATACTGCGATCACGGGCAGACGACCGACAAACTCGGGTATCAATCCATATTTGATAAGATCCTCGGGCTCGACAGTGCGCAGCACGTCACCCATCTTCTTGCCCTGGGACTTGGTCTTGATCTCGGCGCCAAAGCCAATCCCGCTCTTCTCCGAGCGATCCTGGATCACCTTCTCCAGACCCGAGAATGCGCCGCCGCAGATGAACAAGATGTGCCGTGTATCCACTTGCAGAAACTCCTGCTGCGGATGCTTGCGCCCGCCCTGCGGCGGCACCGACGCGATTGTGCCTTCGATCAGCTTGAGCAACGCCTGTTGCACGCCCTCACCAGACACATCGCGCGTGATCGACGGATTGTCAGACTTGCGCGAGATCTTATCGATCTCGTCGATGTAGACGATTCCGCGCTGTGCCTTCTCGACGTCGTAGTCGCACTTCTGAAGCAGCTTCTGGATAATGTTTTCGACGTCTTCGCCGACATAGCCAGCCTCGGTCAAGGTTGTCGCGTCAGCGATGGTGAACGGCACGTTGAGCACGCGCGCTAGCGTCTCTGCAAGCAATGTCTTGCCGGAGCCAGTCGGTCCGATCAGCAGGATGTTGCTCTTGGACAGTTCAACATCGCCGATCTTGGCTTCATGCTCGATACGCTTGTAGTGATTGTAAACCGCGACCGAGAGAATTTTCTTGGCATCAGGCTGACCGATGACATATTCATCTAGGATCTGCTTAATCTCGCGCGGCGTCGGGAATTTGCCCCGTGCGTGGGCGGCATTGCGCTCTTCCTGCACCTCCTCGCGGATAATATCGTTGCAGAGCTCGACGCACTCATCGCACACGAACACGGACGGCCCGGCAATCAGCTTGCGTACTTCGTGCTGACTCTTGCCGCAGAAAGAGCAATACAGGAGCTTTTCGCCCTTGCCGTCACCCCGGCCCTTGTTGCCGTCGTCCGCCATCCGTTAACCCCATCTCATAGTCATGAAGCCAGCTCATGCGAGATCCAGGCTTGCAACCCCAATGGAGGCGCTACACCTAAGTTTATAGCACATTGTCGATGGAATACACCTAGCTTAAGCACGCTTTTCAATGACCTCATCAACCAAGCCAAATTCCACCGCTTCCTGGGCGTCCATAAAGTAGTCCCGGTCAGTATCCTGTTGAATCTTCTTGGCGCTCTGGCCTGTGTGTTTGACCAATATCTTATTGAGCCGTTCACGCACGCGCAGGATCTCACGGGCGTGGATGTCAATGTCACTCGCCTGCCCCTGAAACCCGCCGAGCGGTTGATGAATCATCATACGCGCATGCGGAAGACTGTAGCGCTTGCCTTTGGTCCCGCCAGCCAGAATGAGCGCGCCCATGCTGGCGGCCTGGCCGATGCACACCGTACTGACATCGGGCTTTACGAACTGCACGGTATCGTAAATGGCCAGCCCGGCATTCACGATGCCGCCCGGGGAGTTGATGTAAAGGTGAATATCCTTGTCGGGATTTTCCGACTCCAGGAAGAGCAACTGTGCCACGACCAGGTTGGCGGTGTGATCGGCGCCCGGTCCCACCAGGAAGACCACACGCTCCTTGAGCATGCGGGAGTAGATATCGTACGCTCGCTCCCCGCGTCCGGTGGTCTCAATGACCATCGGGATCAAGCCAAGGCCGCGTGGCGTCAGTAGATCCGATTCAGTTGAACGTTGCTGCGACATAGTCCGCTTCCCCAAGAACTGAAAATGCGCATGCTTAGCCCGTTGCAGAAACCAGCTGAACCAGTTCCTGAAACGTTATCGGCTTTTCGGTGACCTCGGCTGTGTCCAGTAAATGCGCGATTGCCTGCTCGTCCACAACCGCCGCCTCGAGTTCATCCATGCGCTTACGATTAGCATAACACGCACGCACGAATTCTTCAGGGGATTGATACTCCTCGGACAACTCCGTCACCCGGGCGCGCACGCGCTCGGGGCTTGGCTTGATCGCGTTCACGCGTATGACCTCTGCCAAAATCAAGCCGCGCATCAAACGGTTTCGGGCGGTGCGTTCGTAGGCTGCGGATTCCTCGGCTGTCTCAGGCGCTGACGGCGCCTGCTGGCCGCGTAAAGCATGATGTAGACGGCGCACATAGTCCATCTCGGCCTTGAGCAGGCCCTGTGGCAGATCGAATTTGTTGGCTGCCACCAGCGCTTCGAGCACGCGCGTGCGGACCAACGCGCGCAATCGTTGCTTCATCTCACGCTCCAAATTGCTGCGCACGCGCTCGTTCAGTGTTTCAATCTTTCCGTCATCGACACCGAGCTGTCGCACGAAGTCCTCGCTGACTTCAGGAAGCCGTGATTCCGCCACCTCCTGCACAACGACCTCGAACACCACCGGCTTGCCGGCCAGCTCGGGCTTTGGGTGCTGCTTTGAAAACTCAAGATTGAGTGTGCGCGACTCCCCGGCTTTTGCGCCAGCTAGACCGGCCTCGAAACCGTCCACCATGGACCCGCCGGTGCCCAGCACGAGCTGGTAGCCGGTGGCCTCGCCCCCCTCAAAGGCCTGACCCTCGATCGCGCCTTTGAAGTCGATCAGCAGGCGATCGCCGTCTTTGGCTTCGCGCTGCACCGGCTCCCACACCGTGCGCTGTCGGCGCAACGACTGGAGCGACCGCTCGATATCTTCGGGCGTAATGCTGCACGTCGGCCGCTCGACAGTCTCGCCAATCAGGTTCGGCTTTGGGATCTCGGGGAAGACCTCGAACTCGGCGGTGTAGGCAAACTCTTCACCGCGCGCAAAGGACTTGCGCTCAATGACCGGCCCCGCCACCGGATTGAGGCCCTGCTGGCCGATCGCCTCGCGAAAGGTAGTCTCAATGAGCTCGCCCGTGACTTCGTGCAAGACTTGTTCGCCGAAACGGGCCTCGATCACCTTCATGGGTGTCTTGCCGGGGCGAAAACCCGGCACCTTGACCTGCCGCGACAGGCGTTGCAAGCGCTTAGCGAATGCCTGTTCGACGCGATCCGCTGGCACCGCCACGGTCAAACGGCGACCGAGTGTACCCGTGCTTTCAACCGATATCTGCATGTTCAACCTCGTAACGCGCGGCGCCTCTGCCAGGCTTAGCGCTTAGACCGCAGCATCATACCGCCTCACCATACCAGCGCCAATCGGCCACGGAGTTGGAATTGGGACAGTGGTGCGAATGGGGAGAGTCGAACTCCCACGGGTTGCCCCACTGGATCCTAAATCCAGCGCGTCTACCAGTTCCGCCACATTCGCAAACGACTTGTGAGGAAGATCTCCCAGTGCTCGCATCGGACTGGCCACATACATGGCCAGACCGGGTCCTCGGGTGGTGCGAGACATCGCGCGGAGCAGAGATTGGTGGGCCGTGTAGGAATCGAACCTACAACCCTCGCGTGCCTCGGCGAAGGTCCGGAACGTGGAGCCCAGACACCGGGAAAGTGCTGAGACGGCT
>CAYGAS010000266.1:0-2913 GCA_964347935.1 uncultured Nitrospiraceae bacterium
GCGCTCTCCAGCAGCGGCTTGAGCTTGTGCAGCACGTGATCGCGATCGAGCTGCGGCGGCGCGCCGGGGTAGACATGGCCGATGGGCACGTAGGCGCCCCGGCCGACGCGGTCGGTGAAGGAAACGCCCACCAAGGTGGCACGCATGGCATCGAGGCTGGTGGTCTCGGTATCAATCGCAAATAGCTCACTCGCGCGTAGACGCTCCAGCCAGGCGTCGAGGCGCGCCTCATCAAGGATCATTTCATAGGCCGCTTCGGCGCCCGCCGACGGCTGCGCACTGTCGCTCACCTCCGCCAACAGACTTTGGAACTCGAAACGCGTGTAGAGCTCGCGTAGCTTCGCCACATTGGCGGCAGCGCGCTGCAGTTGCTGCGGCGCTTGTTCAAGGACAACGTCACACTTAACGGTCGCCAGCTCGCGCGACATCGGCAGTTGCGCAAGCGACGCGCGCAGATTTTCGCCCACCTTTCCCTGGATATCATCGGCATGCGCGATCACGGCGTCCAGGGAACCGTATTCATTCAGCCACTTGACGGCGGTCTTCGGTCCGACCTTTGGTACGCCCGGGATGTTATCGACGCTATCGCCGATGAGCGCCAGGTAATCGACAATGGCCTCCGGCGCTACGCCGAACTTCTCGCGCACTTTCGCCCGGTCGTAGACTGTGTCGGTCATCGTGTTAATCAGTCTTACATGACCGTTTACCAGCTGCGTCATGTCCTTGTCGCCGGTGGAGATCAGTACATCCATGTCGGCGGCAGTGGCGCGCGCCGCCAGCGTGCCGATGACGTCGTCGGCCTCCACTCCCTCCACCATCAACAGCGGTAGACCGAGAGCGCGAACGATTTCATGGATCGGTTCGATCTGTTCTGCCAGCTCATCCGGCATGGGCGGCCGATTGGCCTTATAATCTGCAAAGATCTGCTCGCGAAACGTCTCCCCCTTGGCGTCGAAGACTACGGCGATCAGTGTCGGGTCGTATTCGGCAAGCAGCTTGCGCAGCATATTGGTCATGCCAAAGATGGCGCCCGTCGGCTCGCGGCGGGAGTTGCGCAGCTCCGGCATGGCATGAAATGCACGGTACAGATAGGATGACCCATCAACCAGAATCAAGGTCTGTTTTGGTTTGTCTTTTTTTTCGCCCATCAACGAGTGAACCTCAGAATCATCGAGCCAGTCCAATATGAAAATGAATGATCAGCCCCGCTATCGGGTGCCCGAGCCGGTCGCCCCGTCGCGTCTCATGTCCCGCGAGTCTTGGAAGATCTTCCAGATCATGGCCGAATTCGTCGCCGGCTTCGAACGGCTATCGCAGGTGCAGCCGTCCGTGAGTATCTTCGGCTCTTCGCGCATCCTCCCCGAACACCCCTATTATGCCCTGACCCAGGAGATTGCCCGCATGCTGTCGGACGCCGGCTTCAGCGTCATCAGCGGCGGCGGTCCGGGACTGATGGAGGCCGCCAACAAGGGCGCGTTTAGCGGCCGGGCGCCGAGTGTGGGTCTGCATATCAACCTGCCGAATGAGCAAATGTCAAATCCCTACCAGGATGTGCATCTCAACTTCCAGCACTTCTTCGCGCGCAAGGTTATGTTCGTCAAATACGCCAAGGCCTATGTGGTCATGCCCGGCGGATTTGGCACCCTCGATGAGCTGGTCGAGGCACTGACACTGATCCAGACAGGCAAGAGCGTGCGCATGCCGATCGTGCTGGTGCATAAACCATTCTGGGCGGGGCTCGTGGATTGGTTCAAGCAGACGCTGGTTGTGGAGGGCGTGATCAGCGCTGAAGATCTCGAGCTATTCACGCTTGTCGACGAACCGGCGGAGGTGCTGGAAACGATATTTCGCTATTATGAGCGCAGCGGTTTCGAGCTGTCCAAGGAAGAAGAGGAAATCAAACTTAATCTATGACAGGGCGTATTCGCTTTCTTGTCGCAGCGTTGCCGTTGTTCAGCGCTCTGGCATTAAACCCATTGGCCGCAGCCGACAAGCACAGTGGCGCAGCCGCCACGGAGGTCCCGCAACCGCCGCCGCTGCCACCCGGCAGCGCCGAAGACACCTATCTCGAGCCCGAGATCACTATCGTCGTCGATAAGCAGACCGTGCAATACGAGTATCGTATCAACGGTCGCCTATACATGATCAAGGTAGTGCCACAAAAGGGAAAGCCCTACTATCTGATTGATCCCGATGGGACCGGTCAGTGGAGGCGCTCCTTCACCTCCGATATCGTGCCCCCGCAGTGGGTAATCAAAGAGTTCTGAGCACCGACACCCTTGCCCGGCGCATGGCCGCGCTATAATCACCGCCATGGTCATGCAGGTCTATGTGGGCGAGGAGCTGGCGCGTTACGGCTTCGGCGAAGGCCACCCCTTCGGCCCCGATCGCCTCGGCGCCTTCTGGCGTGAAGCCGTGAAGCAGGGCCTCGACAAGCGTGCGCACCTGGCGGCACCCACGAGCTGCTCGGAAGATGCGCTACGCCGGTTTCACGCCCCGGAGTACGTCGAGCGCGTCAAGCAACAATCTCGCAGCGGCACGGGTTATCTCGACTACGGCGATACGCCCGCCTTCAAAGGCGTGTTCGAGGCCGCGTCCTACGTTGTCGGCACGGGTTTGAACAGCGTACTGCACAGCATGCAGAGCGATTATCCGCGGGTGCTCGTGCCGATCGCCGGGCTGCATCATGCACGGCGTGATTCGGCCGCCGGCTTCTGTGTGTTCAATGATCCGGGCGTGATTATCGAGACCCTGCGCAGCGAGTATGGCGTTAAGCGAGTCGCTTATGTCGACATCGATGCACACCACGGCGACGGTGTTTTTTATGCGTTCGAAGGCGATCCCGATCTGATCTTCGCCGACATTCACGAGGATGGCCGCTTTCTCTACCCCGGCACCGGCTTCGCGCACGAG
>CAYGAS010000267.1:0-8469 GCA_964347935.1 uncultured Nitrospiraceae bacterium
CATCACGAACTCGCGCAGCAAGTGGACCATCATGACGACTACCAAGGCGTCCGAAGCGTAGCGGTGGAAGCTGCGCATCACACCGGCCGCATACCACTGCGTGTTCGTGATGTACTCGACCGACCCGTAGGCGGCGGTAATGCCGGTATCGAAGAAGATGAATAAATAAAGGCCGCTGACGACGACGATCCAATAGAAAAACCAGCCCAGCGCGCCGAGCTGGTGGAACGGGTTCCAGCTCGGCCCGAACATTCCGTCGAACCCTCTCTCGAGCCACTCGAAGGCGTAACGGCCCGAGCGTCGCAAACTGATCACGTATTCCTTTTTCCTGTTATATGAGCAACGCGCCGATGCGGGCACCGCGGCTTGCACCCATCGGCCCCGAGATTGTCACATTTGTCTGCAAGGTTTACAAAAAAAGAGAGAACAGGCGCTAGGACGTATTCCCCTTAGGTGGCCGAGGTCGGGGGACCACCTTGACGCCACGCGCGAACGACAAACACCGCAACGGCGCCGAGACTGACAAGGCCGACACCGATGGCAATAAACAGCGAGTAGTCAAAGCGATAACGTCCGCTACTGGGATCGTAGATCGTGCAGAAGAGACGCACACCATCGATCCAGCCAGACAAACTGCGCGCTTGCGCGGGCGCGCCGAAAACGAGCTGCTTGAGGGGCTCGACGAGCGCAGGTATGGTAAAGCTTTCGCCGTAGATCTGCGCGTAGACGCGCCCTTGCGCATCGAGCAGGGTTGTTTGTGTCAGGTGGTCGAATCCCCGCGGGGATTCGAAATAGAGGAAGCCCAAATCGCGCGTCAGCGCGGCAATCGTTGTAGGATCGGCGCTTAGAAAGAACCACTCCGAGATGTTGACGCCACGCTCACGTGCATACGTGCGCATGCGCTCAGGCGTATCGACCGCCGTATCGAAGCCGATAGTCAGGACGGCAAAGCTCCTGTCACCGAGCGCGTCGCGGGCAATCTCGACGACCTGCGCGAGGTGCTTGGTCAACAAGGGGCAAGTGTGGTAGCAGCTGGTATAAATAAGGCTGATGAGCAACGGACGGCCACGAAGATCCTTGAGGCGCAGCGTTTTGCCACGCGAATCAATAAAGCTGTAATCGCCAACGCTGCGCCCGATCGCGGCCTGGCTGGTCGCGAGCGCGGCCTTGTCGTCAAACGCAGGATGGCTGGCGTGCGTCGCCTGCTGATCGGCCGACGTTGCGCCCATCAGGCCGAGACAGAAAACGGCAGGCGCGATGCGCAGTGACGCTCGCATTCTTCGATCGTACTTGATGACCCCGTTCAGCTGCCGATCAGCCACGCGTCTAACATGGCCCCGGCCAACAGCAAGCTCAACTGCAGCAGCGAGGCACGAAAGTTGTTCATGGCGGCCCTGCCAGTGGGCGCCGCCATGAGACGCGTGCTCGTCAGCAGGAAATAGGCGCCACCCGTCGCGGCCCCTAAAAGATAGATCCACCCAAGACCAAAGGCGACGGGCAGCAGCGACAGGGCGACGAGCAGGGCGGTATGCGCAAGAATAACCCGCGCCGCCACCCGGGCGCCGACGACCACGGGCAACATCGGCACGCCGGCGGCGGCATAGTCCTTCTCGTAGACCAGCGCTAGGCTCCAGAAGTGTGGCGGCGTCCACAGGAACAGCACGACGGCCAGAATCACCGGTGCCGGCGCTAGGCCGGGATCGACGGCGGCCGCGCCAGCGAGCACGGCGAAGGAGCCCGCGAGACCGCCTAGCACGATGTTGAGCCACGTGCGTCGCTTGAGCCAAACGGTGTACACCACGCCATAAACAAAGGCACCGAGAAAAACGTACAGTGCCGTCACCACGTTCACGGCGAGAGCAGCACTCGTCACCGCCACGAGCAGCAGCAAGATAATACCGGCCAACCAGTAGTTGTTGGCGTGAAAACGGCCGGTGACAAACGGGCGCCGGCGGGTGCGTTGCATGCGTGCGTCGAGGTCGCGCTCGACGTAGTGATTGAACGCCCCTGCCGCGCCCGATGAAAGCAGCACGGCAAGCGCCAACACCATGACCTGCCACGTCACCGGCGCCTGACCGGGCGTGACCGCGAGCCCGGCCAGTGCCGTCAGCATGATGGCGACGCCGATACGCAGCTTGAAGACGCCGTACACCAACCCGAGTGTCTGTTTCACGGTCCCGGCTCCCCGTGCCCTACCTGAGTGGCCAGATCTCGGACAGGTACTTCCAGTTGATGAAGTAGTAGAGCACAAAGGACACGAAGAACACCGCCACCAGCACGTAGGTGCCGGGCACTTTGATGCTCTCGGCACTTCCGTAGCTCGAGATCACATTCAGCTTCGGCAGCGAGTTCTCGGTGGTCGGCTTGCCGAATAGTACCGAGCCGACGACCACCACAATGTACATGATGCCGCCGATTGCTGCCAAAATGGCACTCAAACCATTTAGCGCCATCATCAAGAAGGCCGCCTCCGGGTAGTCGAACTTAAGCGCTGAATCGGCAAAGGTGATATCCCAGTGGCGCCGTGACACGCCGAGCGTGCCGGCCCCCATCATGAAGAGCGAGATCCCCGACACCCCCAGGGCAAAGATGTACGGTTGCCATTGAGCCACCTTTTTCATCACCAGCTCGCGACGGAAGATGAGCGGGATCACCAGATAGGTAATCGCCATGAACGCAAGTGTGGTGCCCGCGACGACCGTCCCGTGGAAGTGGCCCGGCGCATACAGCGTATTGTGCATGATGATGTTGAGCTGCTCCGTGCCCATGACCACGCCCGAGATGCCGCCGAGGAAACCGAATAGAATGATGGACATGAACATCCCGGAGAATGCCGGATTCCCCCACGGCGCCTTGCGTAGCCACCCGAACAGCCCCTGGGTCAAGCCGTGCGCGCGCTGCGCCGCTTCGATCGACCCCGGCACCGTCATGCCATGGATCATGCTGCCCAGCACGGCCAGGTACATGGCATAACTCGTGTTGAACACCTTCCACTCTGAGCTCAGCGCCGGATCGACCAGCAAATGGTGTGCGCTGGCGAGCTGCAGAAACAGGATGTACATTAGAAACGCCATCCGGCTGACCTTCTCCGACAGCGTGCGGGCACCCAAGACGATCGCGGCGATGCCATACCACACGGCCACCTGGGCGGAGACGTTGATTTGCTGCGAGGAGTGGCCCATCGCCCACCACACGGTGCGGTACATGAGGGAGTCGATGTGACTCACGAGACCCATTGACCAAAGCATCGTCGGGATTAGGATGATGGCCCCGGAGGCAATCGTGAAGACTGCAATGATGGCCGCGGTTACCGCGCCAAAGGTGACGAGCGGAATCGAACCTTGATAGGTCCGCTCCTCGCGGGCGATCACCAGCGTGCCGAAAAACACAAAACAGCCAATCAGTGCGCCTACCGCAAACAAAATGATCCCTGCATAGAAGTGCGGTTGTGCCATCATCGGCACATAGGAGGTGAACATCACCGTTGAGCCGCCTTGCAGCACCGCGACGTTCACCATTACGGCACCGACGACCATGAGGCCAAAGCCGAGCCAGGCCCATCGTGGCCCCGCCAGGCGCGAGTTCAATAAGATCGCCGAGGCGAAATACAGGATCGCCATTTCGAAAAAGATGATCCACACGATCAGCACGTCGAGGCCATGGGCCGTTAACGCGAGGTAAAACCAGTCTGCCGGCAGCAAATGCACCGCCGGCCAACGGGTCAGCGCGACGAGCAAACCAAAGAAACCGCCGACGGCGAGAAAGATCACGGCGGCCACGGCGTTCGCCTTGATGAGGTTTTCCGCCTTCAGATCAACGCGCAGCCCTGTGGTGGGGCACGTGCGAAATTGAGTCATGCTTGCCATGTCTGCCCCCCTATTCTTTCACGTAGATCTTGCCGACCATGTTGTGGTGGCCGATGCCGCAATATTCGTTACAGATGATGGCAAAGACGCCCTTCTGATCGGGCGTCACGGTCAGCACCATGTCGTAGTTCGGGTGGATCTCCAGATTGAGATTGACAGGTTGCGCTGAGAATCCGTGCAGCCAGTCCATGGACATGATGTGCAGCCGATAGTCTTTGTCCTTCTCGAGTTCGAGGATGGGCCACCACTGCCACAAGCGGGCGATCAGATACACCTCGCTGCCCGGAGGCGGATGCACCACCGGAATACCGGCCTCCTCGCCTACCTTATATTGAGCAGCCATGGCCTGCGCCTTCTGCGCAAATACGGCCGGGTCGGTGCGATAGGCTTCATTGGAGAGGTTCTGTTTGCCGGCGCCGTGCCAGTAGATCATCATGAAGAACATGACGAGGCCCCACAGGAAGGCGATAGTGACCCAGATGACCTCGGCCTTCGCGACGGGCTCTTTCCACCAGATGCGCTCGCTTGGAGGAATGACGGCCATGGTGCCTCCTTATGGCTTGGCGATAGGTACTTGTACGATTTCCATCACGCCCCAGATGATGTAGAGCACAGCAGGAATCGTGACACCCAGGAACAAGAGCAGAAACGGGTTGTCGAGTACGCGTTGCATGACAGGGATGGGCTCGTCGTTATCGCCTCCGGCACTCCCTGTCGGCGGATTTCTCTTTTGTGGCTGGGCCATGAATCGGTCCTCCTTTGCTGTGAGCCTGGACCCGCACCTGGGCGTGGTGCGGGGGCCAACAGGGGCCCATTCAATGCGTTTCGCGCAGGGCAGTCCTTGACCTAGGTCAAGCACCCACTGGCGCGGGAGAGGGCAAGAAAAGGCGCAGTTAGGGGCCGAGGAGGTGTCGGATGAGGGCGAAGCTTGCCAGTGCCAACACTAGCAAAATAGCGAAGAAAATCAGCGTGCGATATTCGAACCGGCGGCCATATGCGGCCTCGACGCGCTGCAGCAGCCGGTCAGATACGAAGTAGAGCAAAATCGCGACGGCGGTGTAGGCGAGCGCTTCAACCATCAGTCTGGCTGTTTACGGTCGGGTGGCGCATCAGTCAAGGTGGACGTGAGCGGATTCATATACACCAAGACTCCGTCGGGCTAAGGGTAGGTCGCGCAGCGACGAGCGACACGCAGTCCCCTCGCGGTATGCTTTAAGCGGCGTCACTTGACGAGCTAATTGTTTTTCGCGCCTTGGTCGATCCAGGTCTTGATGACTTTAACTTCGTAGTCCGATAGCGGTTTTTTTCCGTGCGGCATCCTGATGGAAGGATCAGCTTTGCCGGCAACGAGTAGATAAAGCGTGCTAGTAATGCCAGATCCCGGTATGACTACCGCACCGAACTTGGTGCCTTTCATGAGATCCTCGTATGTTTGTACCGAAAAGCCGCTTTTTGTGTAGCCCTCACCTTGGGGGGAATGGCACTCCTTGCAGTTTTCATGCAGGATGGGCTCGATCCGCGTTTGGTAGCTGATCTGGGGCTCTTGCACACAGGCGCTGATGGTCATCAGCGTGGCCACCCCTAACAGGGCTCTTTGCCCTAATGCTCGTGCGTGCGACATCGATTGACCCTCGAATGGCATTGGTTGACACCGAGACACGGTAGAAACTTTGATCTGGATCAACAACGATTTTTGGACTTTGAGCTATGTCAAGACATTATGTCGCATCTGCGGCTGTGGCGGCAATCGCCGTTAGGAATGAAGTCGCTGGGTCGGCATCGGACTTGAATCTGCATGTATACCTTGCTCAAGACTGTCCATGTGTTAACAGCGGCACTGACGCTGCTTTCCTTCGCGCTGCGAGGGGTTTGGATGCTGAGGGACTCGCCGATGCTGTGGCGGCGCTGGGTCAAGATCGCGCCGCACGTTATCGACACGATCTTGCTAGCATCTGCCATCGCGCTGATGATCCAGATCCAGCAGTACCCCGGCACGCAGGCTTGGTTGAGCGCAAAAGTTGTGGCAATCGTGCTCTATATCATTCTTGGAAGTATTGCCCTGAGGCGAGGACGCACTAAGACGATACAAACAACGGCGTGGCTAGGCGCGATAGCAGTGTATGCCTACATCGTGGCGGTCGCACTGACCCATCGCGCCCTGCCGTTTACGAGCCTATGACAGCGCTTAGGCTCTCCGTTCGCCTACTGGGACTTGGACAGCATGTAGTCGACTGCCGCTTTAACGTCCGCGTCACTGAGGCTCATGTTCCCGCCCTTTGCTGGCATCGCGTTCAAACCCTTGAGCGCGCTGGTGTACAAGGTTTCCTTGCCCTTGGCAATGCGGTCTTTCCATGTGGCCTTATCACCCAATTTCGGTGCATTGGCTACGCCCGCGTTATGACAAACCCCGCAGGCGGTATCGTATGTGCCCTTACCCTCCGCCGCGCTCGCACCGACTGTCATTGCGCCTAGCGTCGCGGCCAGCAAAAAAGACGTCGTTAATTGTTTCATTCTATTTTGCTCCTTCACTCATGTGGCTAGTTTACAGAATTATGTTCAGTATCGAATCCGACCGGTCTGTCGGCTGGCGTCGATTATCACCCCTGCGCCGCGCTTATGATAGCATGAGCCGCTTCCCGACTTTGCACGCCGATGGCAACAAGTTGTCCATTTATCAACACCGCTGGAATGGTTTTGAGCTTTAGATGCCTCATTAGTGCCTGGCCGTCGGGCTGATCCACATCGACCACGCAGAGCTCGACCCGGCGCTCCTGCGCCACGCTCTGCCATATTTGCTGGGCCCGGCCGCAAGCCGAGCTCCAGTCCGCCACCAGAAGCTGCACCTTCATGATCTTGCCCAAAATACCGGCAGTTAGAGCCGTGAGCCCGCATCTTGGGCGAGGCGGCAGCCTTTTTGTTTGACCTGGGTCAATTCGTGCCTGTATGGGGTTATCATCCATGGATGGACCAAGGGGAAGCATGCCTGAATCAGCTGCGCCAGGCGTATTTGTTTGCCGGCGTGCCGGAAGATCAACTGTCCACGCTGCTCAAAACTGCGCACGAAGTCGAGCTCGGCGCCGGTGAAATGCTTTTTACCCAGGGGCAGCACGCGGACCGCTTCTTCTTTGTGCGCGAGGGCATGCTCAAGCTCTTCCGGGTGTCGTCTGAAGGCGATGAAAAAATCATCGAGATCACTCAACCCGGACAGACCTTTGCCGAAGCGGTAATGTTCATGGGCACTAACAGCCGTTATCCCGTCAACGCAGAGGCGCTTTACGACAGTCGTCTGCTGGCGTTCCAGCAACGGGCGTTTCACGTCTTGCTTGAGAACTCGAAAGAAACCTGTTTCGGCATGCTCGCGTCGATGAGCCGGCGGCTGCACATGCTCGTCAATCAAATCGACAGCCTGACGCTGCAGAATGCTACCTATCGCCTGGTATCCTACCTGCTCGAGCAGATGCCGCATGGCGTACAAGAATCGCCGGAAATCGTCCTGACGACACCGAAAAGCGCCATCGCGGCGCGACTGGCGATTCAACCGGAGACGCTATCGCGCATTCTGAAAAAGCTTAGTACCAAGGGCTTGATCGAAGTCCACGGCAATCACATTGTGGTCTCCAACGTGGGATCACTACGCAGCATAGTGCAGGCGCCGCCTTCCGAGCATCAGTGACTGGCAGCATGCTCGTTGCCCGATAGGCGAAGGCCCGCCGCTGCCTCCGCCGACAAGGCCGTCGCCAAATAGACGGCACGTCCTCTCCCCCCTATCAACATCACAAGCGAGTCAGCTCGTGGCGCCGATCTCGTGTCTGACATCGCTTTTCGATCGCTACGTCTTCACCCGACTGGAGGAAGTTCGCGCAGTGTCGATGTGACAGCGGCCAAAGACAAACAGGCACGATAGTCGATCAGAAATGGGTCAAGTTTGACCTAGATCAAGAACAAACCGGTCGCATGTCCTACTATCGGTATTTGGTTTTCCACGAATCACTGCGCACGCTGAAGGGGACACCGGCATGATGGATGGGACGCACCACATCATCAACGATGAGGTGACGTTCGCGGCAGTCTTTACGGCTGAGGCTGACGGATGGGCCCTACTAAGTGCAGAGCGATCCGTGAGGCGATCGATGCCAAGGCGTGTTCTTAAAGTGTCAGCCTGGGTTCTTGTTAGCGCCATGTTGCTGACGGGAGTCCCGGGGGATGGGGTAACGCCGGCTCGAGCCCAAGGGGGCACGGGCGCCGCGGGTACTCCCGAAGCAGGCGCTCAAAAGCCTCAAAACGCGATGTGCCTGGGTTGTCACGGGTTGAAAGGCTTTGCTGCTCCGATGGCTGACGGGAAAATGCGCCAGCTGCACATCGAGGCAGGTGACTTCGCCCAGAGTGTCCATGGAAAGCGCTTGTGCGTGGAGTGCCACAAGGACATCGTTAAAATTCCGCATCGTAAAAACATAGACAGGAAGATTGGGTGCGTACAGTGTCACCGAACTCTCTGGGAAGCTGCGCAGAAGGAAAACAAGACGCAGGAGTTTGCACGACTGGGTGTGGTGGTGCAGCAGATCGAAAGCTATATGCGATCGATTCACGCCCGGCCTAATATAGA
>CAYGAS010000268.1:0-3379 GCA_964347935.1 uncultured Nitrospiraceae bacterium
CCGGGACTGCTCTATCAAGTTGCGCTGGCGCTTCAGGCGTGCAAAGTGAATTTGGTCACGGCGAAGATCTCAACCTACGGTGCCCGCGCCGAGGACATTTTTTTCATCACTGATCTGGAGCATTGTCCGATCACCGATGGCGCCACGTTAGTGGCGCTGGAGCGCGAGATCTGTGAGCGCTTGCAGTCCCCTGCGCCTGACACGGCGAGCGCCCGAAGCTCTGCCTAACACCAGGGCAACGCGATCACGGTATTACGAGTTTGTAACCGATTCTGAGATCGCTGTTTGGCAGATTGTTGGCGAACCGCAGCGCGTCCTCGCGGATACCATAGGTACGCGCGATCGCCGAAAGCGTATCACCGGGCCGCACAACATGGACACGCGTGCTGGCGCTGGCCGCTCGCGTTGGCTGCGCTGGCCGCTGACGGCTTGTGTAGCGTTTTATGCCCTTAAAAATAGCGGCCGCCAGCTTGCGCTGATAGGACCGACTGCGTAGCTTCTTTTCCTCGCTCGGGTTGGATAGAAAAGCAGTTTCGACCAAGATCGACGGCACATCCGGCGCCTTGAGCACGGCAAAACCGGCCTGCTGGACCGCCTCAAGATGAATCGGCCCCACATTTCCGAGCTCACGGAGCACGTCGGCACCGAGTTCCAGGCTCGTGCTGATCGTCGCCGTATGTGAAAGATCCAGCAACACCTTAAACAGGACGTCGTCCTTATCACTCAGGCTAACACCGCCGACGAGGTCCGATGCATTCTCTTTATCGGCGAGTGCTCTGGCGAGCGCACTGCTCGCACCCCGCTCCGAGAGTGCATACACTGAAGCACCCCGTACGCGCGTGCGTCTCCCGGGCAAGGCGTCGGCATGGATCGAGATGAACACATCGGCCCAATGTTGGCGCGCCATGGCGAAACGCCTGGCCAGATCCACGTAATAATCGCCGTCACGCGTCAGCATGGCGCGCATGCCTGCAGCGGCATTGATCTGTTTTGCTAGCTCGCGTGCGATCGCCAACGTAACGTCTTTTTCCTTGGTGCGATAGCGGCGGCCGATGGCGCCGGGATCCTCGCCGCCATGACCCGGATCGATGGCAATCAAGAGTTCTCGGCGCATCGGTCGGTCCTGAGGGGTGGGCGTGGCCGGCGCGGGTGCAGTCGCCTGCGGATCCTCAAGGTCGATAACGAGGCGGTGACCATACTGGCCATAGGGCCGCAGTAGAAATGTCCGCGGCCGCGCCGCGCGCTTGAGATCAAGCACCACACGCAGACGCTGTTCGCCCTGCGACCCCGTTCGCACGCCGGCGAGCCGAGGCCCGCTGAAATCAAATTCGGGCAGCGCGCCCAACAGCTGCGCTTTGTCCATATCGATAACGATGCGATCGGGGGCGCGCAACATAAACAAGCGATGCTCGACCGGAGCGCTGAGATCGAAAACGAGACGGGTGTTATCGGGTGCCTGCCAAAGGCGCAGGTTCTGTACGGTGACGGGGGCCCCCTGCCCCGTTATAGGGATCAGGCCAATCAGCAGGAGCCATGCAATTGCTGCGGCCTTCATTTTAGACCGCTCAGTAGCTCGGCACCCTGTTTGCTGCGCGCCTTCAACTGCACGATTCGCTGGTCGTCGTCTTTGGCAATCCTAATCCTTATATCTACGTCCGGTGGTGGTAAGGCCCCAGTGCCGCGCTCGGCCCACTCGACCAGACACAGGTTGTTATTTTTAACATAATCTCGCAAGCCGATAAATTCCAATTCTTCGGCATCTTTCAGGCGATAGAGATCGAAATGGTAAACAGCGCGATCATGGATAGCGTAGGGCTCGACCAGGGTAAACGTGGGACTCTTGACCTTGCCTCGGTAACCCATCCCACGCAGGATCGCCCGCACGAGCGTCGTCTTACCCGTGCCGAGCGCGCCGTAAAGATAGATCAAGCGTACAGGGGCGAGTCGGCTCGCCAACGAAGCGCCTAATGCCTCCATGTCCTCAACGGTCGCTACCCTTCGCTCAACCCACATGGGCGGCGAGCTCGTTGAGCCGCCGACGCGCATGGGGCAGCAGATCCGATGCCAGCAACCCGATCTCACCTTGCACCCGCGCGGCATCGTCAGCGGCCGTGGCATGCACCCAAACGGCGAGACGCGCCGCATCGAAGGGTACCATACCCTGTGCCAGCAAGGCGGCGATCACCCCGGTCAGCACGTCGCCCATGCCGCCACTGGCCATGCCCGGATTGCCGACGTCGCACAGCCAGACATCGGCGCCAGCACTTTGACCAACCAACGTGCCGCTGCCCTTGAGCACACACACGCCACCGTACCGCTCGAGCAACGCTCGCAGGGCCTCGAATCGCTGCCCCTGCACCTGTGCCGTGTCTATACCCAACATGCGGGCGGCCTCACCCGGATGCGGCGTCAGAATCCAGTCCTCGCGCCTGAGCGGCTCGGTGGCGATTAGATTCAATGCATCGGCATCGATCACTTTAGGCAATGGGCTCTCCATGGCAGCCGCGAGCAAGCCCCGCGCCCAACGGCCTTGCCCCAAACCCGGGCCGATGGCCAGCACCGTGGTCCGCCCCGAGGCCGCGCGCAGCGCCGCGGCATCGGCTACAGGCTGCGTCAACAGCTCTGGGCGCGTCAGTTGCAGATGCGCGGCGTGCGCCGGGTGTGTGAGCACTGTCGTCAAGCCGGCGCCGGCCCGCGCCGCCGCCTCGCCGGCGAGGCGCGCTGCGCCGGCCATCCCCTCGCAACCGCCGATCACGCCCACGTGACCCGCCTGGCCCTTGTGCCAGGTACGCGGGCGCCGCGGCAATAACCCGGCGAGTGCGCGTGCGCTCAGACGCCGCGCCACCGGGTCGATCTCCCGGTACACCTCGGTCGGGACACCTAGATCATCGAACACAAGCTCGCCGCAGTAATCGCGCCCGTGGCCGGTGAACAGACCCGTCTTCAGGCCGATAAAGGTTATCGTCACCTGCGCCTGTACAGCCACACCGAGCACACGACCGGCGTCTGCGTGCAGCCCCGAGGGAATATCGATCGCCAATACCGGCGTGTCCACCGCCGCATTCATGGCCTCGATAGCCTGGCGCCATTCGCTCTCAACGTCGCGCTCGAGCCCGGTACCGAAGAGCGCGTCAACGATTACGTCGCTGTTGCGCAAGCCTCCCGTTTCAAACGCGTGCATGGTCACGCCCGCGTCGCGTGCCGCGTCGCGGGCGCTGCGCGCGTCGCCCTGCAGCCGGTTCGAATCACCCAGAGTCAGCGTCTGCACTTGCAACCCGGCAACATGGGCCAGCCGCGCCACCACATAGCCGTCACCGCCGTTGTTGCCGGGCCCGCACACGACCGCGATGCGCCGCGCCCTTGGCCACTGTCGGCTTAG
>CAYGAS010000269.1:0-11403 GCA_964347935.1 uncultured Nitrospiraceae bacterium
CGGCCTCCGCGATGCCTCGCTTCAGCGCCGGTCCAAGGTCCATGTCGGCAAATAAGATCTCGTTGCTATCCATTAAATACAACTCGGGCGATCGTCGTCAGGCCCACGCACCGTCGCCGCCAGGCGCCTGGCGCCGCGCACCTACTAAACTACTGGTTAGCGTGAACACCGAGTGGGATTCGCATTACCGCGTCGGCGGGTTTCCGTGCAGGCAGGTGGCATGCTTGCAACAGCTACCGTATTCGGCTCAAATATAGTCCCTTTCAGCCCAGTATAGTTCCCCGGAACCCAAACAAGCTAAGTTTGCTTATACCCGGGCAATCACGCAATATAACTCCATGTACCTTGATATGGAGGCAATTCAGAGATGAGTCAAGGGATCTTGCACGTCACCGATGAGTCATTCGAGAGCGAAGTGCTAAAGTCGGATGACCCCGTGCTGCTCGAATACTGGGCGGAATGGTGCGGACCTTGCAAGCTCATTGCCCCGGTGCTCGAACAGATCGCCGGCGAGTATGCCGGCCGTCTCAGGGTCGCCAAGCTCAATATCGATGAAAACCCCGATACGCCCCCAAAATACGGCATTCGTGGCATACCGACACTGATGCGGTTCAAGAGCGGCCACGTCGGGGCCACCAAGGTCGGAGCCCTTTCCAAATCTCAGCTGGCAGCCTTTCTGGATGGCAATCTGTGAGTCCGTGCGGCACCCATTTCGGACTGGACGAGACTGCACGCAGGTGCTAATGTAGTTTGCGTAGAGCTGAATAAGTTTCCGAACCAGCAGTACTCTCAGCTAACAGATCCCATTCGATTCCCAGACGTCCAGACCGCGCACCGACTTTTGGTGTATCGGCCCTTGATCGACGTAATTGAGTATCGTTCCAAGTCATTATGCTGAACCTTCATGAACTGAAAAAAAAGCCGGCGACTGAACTGGTAGACATGGCTGCCAACCTCGAGGTGGAGGGCGGCAGCCGCATGCGCAAACAGGACCTGATCTTCGCTATCCTCAAGGCGCACGCCAAGAAAGGCGAGGACATCATCGGCGAAGGCGTGGTCGAGACCCTGCAGGACGGTTTCGGTTTTCTGCGCTCCGCCGACGCTTCATACCTGGCGGGACCGGATGACATCTATGTCAGCCCAAGCCAGATTCGGCGCTTCAACCTGCGCACGGGCGACACTGTCCGAGGCAATATCCGCCCGCCGAAGGAATCCGAACGTTACTTCGCCTTGCTCAAGGTCGAGGAGATCAACCATCAAACCCCGGATGAGGCCAAAAACAAAATCCTGTTCGAAAACCTCACGCCGCTACATCCGGATGAGTGCATGGGGCTCGAGCGTGACAACGAATCGGCCGAGAATCTCACCGCCCGCGTAATCGATATCATCGCTCCGATCGGCAAGGGTCAACGCGGACTGTTGGTGTCATCACCGAAGAGCGGCAAGACGGTCATGTTACAGCATATCGCGCATGCCATTACGGCGAACCATCCCGAGGTGTTTCTCATGGTGCTGCTGATCGACGAGCGCCCGGAAGAGGTGACGGAGATGCAGCGCTCGGTACGCGGCGAGGTCATCTCTTCGACCTTTGATGAGCCAGCGTCGCGCCATGTGCAGGTGGCCGAGATGGTGATCGAAAAGGCGAAACGCCTGGTCGAGCACAAGCGTGACGTGGTGATCTTGCTCGATTCCATTACCCGGCTTGCGCGTGCCTACAACACCGTTGCCCCGGCTTCGGGTAAGGTGCTGACCGGCGGTGTCGACGCCAACGCTCTCAAGGGCCCCAAGCGCTTTTTCGGCGCTGCGCGCAACATCGAGGAGGGCGGCAGCCTGACCATACTCGCGACCGCCCTGATCGACACCGGCTCAAAAATGGACGAAGTCATCTATGAGGAGTTCAAGGGCACCGGCAATATGGAGATTCACCTCGATCGGCGCCTGGCCGAGCGCCGAGCCTATCCCGCCATCAACATCAATCGTTCCGGCACCCGGCGCGAGGAGTTGCTGATCGAACCCGGGCTACTGCAGAAGATATGGATTCTGCGCAAGCTGCTAAACCAGATGGACGAGCTCGAGGCCTCCGAGTTTCTCGTCGACAAACTCAGGGCAGCCAAGAACAACGCCCAGTTCTTCGAAGCGATGAAGCGCTGAGGCCGCGCTTGCCCCTATCCGGGAGATTGCTTAGACTACGCCGCCCGGCGGCGTGCTCATTGTTCCAGCACCCGCAGATACTAAAGAGATCGAGACCATGAAGGCCGGCATTCATCCCGAGTACAAGGAAATTAAAGTGACCTGCTCCTGCGGGAATATCTTTACTACGCGATCAACCGCGGGTCGCGACCTGCAGATCGAGGTCTGTGCCGCCTGCCACCCGTTCTACACCGGTAAGCAAAGAATCGTCGACACCGCTGGTCGGGTGGAGAAGTTCCGCCAGAAATATCGGCTCAACAAGTAGCCCGTGTTGCTGTTGCGAGCCGGTGCGTGGCGGCATGCCCTACCGGCGTTACTTTGGCTGCTGCTGGCGCCAAGCGTCGCGGCGCAAAAACCGCAAGCGCCTACAGCTGGCGCAGCGGGGCGCGCTCAGGTCGAGCAGGTCGTCGACGGCGACACACTTGTTCTCGTTGACGGTCGCCATGTCCGCCTCATCGGTATAAACACCCCGGAGATCGGCAGAGACGGCGCTGCCGACGAGCCGCTCGCCCAAGCCGCGCGCAAGGAGCTCGAGCGCCTAGTGCGCGGGCGTGACATTGTCCTCGTCACTGGCCGCGAAAGCCGTGATCACTATGGCCGGCTGCTCGCGCATGTGCAGCTTCTGGACGGGCGCAACGTGCAAGCGCTTCTCCTCGCCGCGGGCCTGGGGGCCGCAGTTGCCATCCCACCAAACCTCAGCCGCCAGACGGAGTATCAATTGGCCGAGACGCAGGCGCGTCGCGCTGGCCTCGGCATTTGGGCAGACCCCTACTATGAGCCAGTGGCAGCGGCGCAACTACGATCCGAGCATCGTGGCTTTCGTTTCGTCAGCGGTCGTGCACAAAAGATCTGGCGTAGCCACAGGTATGTCCACATCGAGATTGATTCCCGTCTAGATGTGCTCATACCCCTGAAAGACCTCGGGCTTTTCGACCCGCCTCCAGAAGCGTTCGCGGGTAAGCGCGTGATCGCACGCGGTTGGCTCACTTCGCACGGACGGCACTTCCAGATGCGCGTGTCTCATCCTGCTATGCTCAACTTGATAGATTAGCCGCACAAGGACGGACTGCGAATCGGGATGTTACGACTTGCGCTAGCGCTTTTGGTCTTGCTGACAACCGCCTTGCCGGGTTGCGCCGTCAATCCCGTGAGTGGCAAGAAACAGGTGGTGTTGATGTCCGAGGACAAGGAGATCTCGCTCGGACGTCAGATGGATCCGGAGATCCGCAAAGAGTACGGAGTCTATGACGATCCGAAACTGCAGGGCTACGTCCAACGCGTCGGCGAAAAGCTTGCCGGCCTTAGCCATCGCCCGGAACTGTTCTATCGTTTTTCGGTGCTCGACAGCGCCGAGGTCAACGCCTTCGCGCTGCCCGGCGGATATGTCTACATCACCCGTGGCCTGCTGGCCTACTTGAATTCCGAGGCCGACCTGGCCGCGGTGCTCGGGCACGAGATCGGCCACGTGACCGCACGCCATGCCGTGCGGCAATACACCACCGCCATGGCGGCGCAAATCGGCTACACGATTGGCGCGCTCTTCGTACCCGAGCTCGGCAGCCAGGCCGGATCGACCCTGTTCAATGTCCTGGGCACGGCACTCGTGCGCGGTTATGGGCGCGAGCATGAGCTCGAGTCCGATCGCCTCGGCGCTCAGTACCTGGCATTAGCGGGGTACGACCCCGACGCCATACTGGAGGTGCTGGAAGTCCTGAAGGACCAAGAAGAGTTCGAAGTGGAGCGCGCCAAGCTCGAGGGGCGTGAGCCCAGGGTTTATCACGGGGTGTTTGCCACTCACCCGAGCAACGACCAGCGTTTACAGGAAGTGGTCAAGGAGGCGCAAACGCAGAAGGCGGTGGTACCGACGATTGGGCGCAGCGATTACCTGGCGCACATCGACGGTCTTGTTTTCGGCGACAGCGTCAAGCAGGGCATACGTCATGCGAATAAGTTCTACCACAAGGATCTCGGTATTGCGCTCACTTTTCCCGAGGGCTGGCGGATCGATAACCGACCTGACCGCTTGCTAGCTATCAGCCCGAAGCGAACCGGGCAGATGCTGGTCAAACTCGAGGACCTGAATCGGCGCATCTCGCCGAGCGAATTTATGCGCGAGCGCCTCAAGTTGAACGATCTCAAACAGGCCGGCACGCTGCAGGGCACTCGCCTGCCAAGTTATACCGGTGTGGCGCGTATGCCATGGTCATTTGGAGCTGGCGCGTCGCGCAAGCTCGATACGCGCGTGGCGTTATTGTTCTTCCGCGACAAGGCCTACGTCTTCTATGGCGCGTCGACTAGCCGGGAGCAATTCAACGGCGATGACCGCCTGTTTCTAGAGACCGCGCGAAGCTTGCATGCGCTGACGAGCGCCGAGCAGAAGTTGGCCGAAGGGTTACGTATCCGCCTCATCGACGCGAGCGTTGGCAGCAGTTTCGCCAAGCTAAGCGCGAACTCGCCTATCCCCAACTATCCGGAGCAAATGTTGCGGCTACTCAATGACAAGTACCCCCAAGGCGAACCGCAACCCGGCAGTAAGCTCAAGATCGTGCAATAGCGCCGACGTTTAGCTACCGCCTGCCCGAACGAGCAGCGCCGGCTGCGACCAGCCGGGATCGGGCACAAAACGCTCCCCGTATTCCTCGGAGAGCCGGTACAGGCTATGGCTGATCGCCGTTTCGCCCATACTCTCGACATAGCGCATGGGCCCGCCCAGGTAAGGCGCAAAGCCCGTCCCATAGACCATCCCAGCGTCGATGGCGTCGGCGTTGCCGACCACGCCATCGCGCAGGCACGCCATCGCCTCGTTGAGTATGCGCAGTATCAGTCGCTCGGTAATGGGCGTGTCGCCGGTCTTGGCGGCACTGCGGGTGTCGGGCCGCCCCTTCGCATCGTAGCGATAAAATCCCTGTCCGCTCTTCTTGCCGAGATGGCCTTGCTCGACCATCGCCCGTAGCCGATCCGGGACCGTCACCCCCAGCGGCCGCGCCAACTCGTTCGCCACCGACAGGCAGATATCGAGGCCCACCGTATCAGCCAGCTCGATCGGCCCCATCGGCATGCCGAAATCGGTTGCCGCCCTATCTATGGCCCACACCGGAACGCCTTCCTCGACCATGCTCATCGCCTCCATCAAGTAAGGCATGAGGATACGATTCACCAGAAATCCGGGGCTGCTCTTTACCACCAGCGGTAGCTTGTCCATAGCGACAGCGAAGGCGCCCGTGCGGTTCAGGGCATCAGGGGCCGAATGCGCCCCACGCACCACTTCGACCAACTGCATTTTGGCTACGGGGTTGAAAAAGTGCAGCCCTACGAGCCGCGAGGGTTCCTGCAACGACACTGCCAACGCCTCGAGCGAAATGCTCGAAGTGTTGGTAGCCAGTAACGCGCTCGCGGGTGCCTGCGCCTCGATGGAACGAAACAACGCCTGCTTGATGCCCACGTTTTCTACAATCGCTTCAATCACCAAGTCGGCGCGCTTTAGACCATGGCCAGACACATCCGGCATCAGACGGTCCATGACTTGCTGCAGCGCACGCGCATCCTTGATTCGTCTGCGGAAGTAATCGTGCGTGCGCTTCAATGCCCGGGCAACGATCTCGCTATTCTGGTCCTGTAGGCTTACGCTAAATCCCTTGTAGGCCGCCCACGCAGCGATGTCCGCACCCATCACGCCGGCACCGATCACGTGCACGCGCTCGATGCCGTGCGCATGCGTGCGCCCCTGTCGTTTCAGCTCTTCCCCCAACAGAAAGACGTGCACGAGGTTGCGACTCGTGCGACTCACCAGCAGCTCGCCGAGCGACTGCGCTTCCTGCTCCTGGTTAGCGCGAATTTTGCGTAGATGCAAGATACGGAAAGGGGCCGGGTAGTGGTCGGCGTTGACCTTCTTCTGCAGCCGCCGCAATGCGCTGCGGTACACAACCAGGCGCAGTGGCCACCACCCCGGCAGACGCCGCGATAACGGCAGCCTGCGTCGACGCCGACGTCCTTGCAGATGAGCCAACGCGGCCGTCAGCAAATGACGCTCAGGCACCGCGTCATCCACGAGCCCGAGCTTAAGCGCCTGGCGCGGCCCGACGCTGCGCCCAGTCAACATCAGATCGAGCGCGGCGAGCGGCCCAATCACCGCGGGCAGGCGCACGGTGCCGGCAAACCCCGGATGAATGCCGAGGCGCACCTCGGGCAAACCGAGGCGGGTGGCTTCGTCGTCACGGGCGATACGGTAGCGGCAGGCAAGCGCCAGCTCCAGACCGCCGCCGAGGCAGTAACCGTGAATCACGGCAGCGGTGGGGAAGGGCAGTGCAGCCAAACGGTTAAACACGCCCTGACCGGCGCGCGCCAATTCAGCGGCAACCGCAGCATCCTTGATGTGCGTAAACTCGCGCACGTCGGCGCCGACAATGAAGCCGCCGGCCTTGGCCGAGCGGATGATTAGACCGGCGACGGTCTGTTGACCGACCTCGTCGAGAAGCGCATCGAGCTCCTGCAAGACGTCGTGCGACAGCACGTTGGCAGAGGCATCGGCAACATCCAGGGTTGCGACACAATGATCCTCCTGCGCCTCGAGGTGCCAGTGCCTCAAGCGGCCTCCCCCACGCGTAGCAGCATCGCCCCGCCTTGCCCGCCGCCAATGCATAAGGTGGCCACACCCAAGCCACCGCCCTTGCGCTGCAGCGCGCGCAGCAAGTGCAGCACCAGGCGCGCACCGCTGGCCCCGACCGGATGACCGCAAGCGATCGCCCCGCCCTCGGGATTAAGGCGCTCGGCATCGATGGCCCCGAGTGGCTTGTTCATGCCGAGCTCCGTGCGCGCATAATCGGCGCTGTCCCAGGCCGCCTGGCAGGCCAGGACCTGAGCGGCGAAGGCCTCGTTCAGCTCCATCTGCGCGAGGTCGCGCATCTTCAGCTTATTGCGCTGGAGCAGCCTAGCGACTGCATGCACGGGTCCGAGTCCCATCTCGCCAGGATCGACCCCGGCCCAGACCTGGTCGAGCACCTCGCCTAGCACGGGCAGTCCATGGCGCTTCACGGCGTCGGCGCTGGCGAGCACGAGCATGGCCGCCCCGTCCGTGACCTGCGAGCTATTGCCGGCGGTGACCGAACCGTAGCGGCGATCGAAGACCGGCTTGAGCTTGGCGAGGCGCTCGGCGCTGCTGTCGCGGCGCAGGCCCGTGTCTCCGCTGTAATAGCTACCTTTCGGATCGTAGAGGGTTTCGACCTCGGCCTGCATATAACCATTGTCAAACGCGGCGGCGAGCCGGCTATGGCTCTGTAGCGCATATTGATCCTGCCGCGCGCGGTCGATCCCAAAACGTTGCGCAAGCACCTCGGCGGTTTGACCAAACGACAGCTTGACGACAGGATCGGTCAGGCCCAGCAACAGCGTGAACACGGGCTTCAGGTGGGCGCGGCGCAAACCGGCAATCGCACGTAGGCGCCCAAGCGGACCGCGGGCGCGCATGACCGCCGCAAGCCAACGCACCATCGCCGCATTCCACTGCACGGGCGCGCGACTCATCGCCTCGGTGCCACCGGCAAGCACGATATGGGAGATGCCGAGTGCGATGTGCTCGTGCGCCGAGGCCAGAGCCTGCAAACCGGATGCGCAGTTTCGCTGCACGGTATAGGCCGGCACCTGCTTCCCGCAGCCTAAGCGCAGCGCCACGATGCGGGCGATGTTGGCCTCGTCGGCCGCCGGGATCACGCTGCCGACAATGGCCTCGTCGATGCCGGCAGCGGGAAGCGGCAGGCGTGCCAGCAGGGGGCGTGCGGCGGCGACGGCCAGGTCCGCCGCACTGAACGCACCCGGCTCATTGCCGGCGCGCAGAAACGGTGTGCGGACCCCGTCGATGACATAGACCCGTCTTTCGCTCACGACCAAACAGCCCCCGGGCTGACGAAACTGTCCATGGATTGAGTGGGCCAACCCCGTCCACCGAGGGGCAAGCACCTAATTTGAACATAGCACGCGCAGCGCGCAGCGCAGGCGGGTCATGGACCCTCCTGCCTGCGGGCGCGTAACATTGTCGCCAGGCAAGAGGCTCGTCAGATCTCGATCAGCTCAAACTCATCCTTGCTTGCACCGCAGTCGGGACAAGTCCATGTCTCGGGGATGTCTTCCCATCGGGTGCCGGGGGCAATGCCCTGCTCCGGAAGGCCCTGTGCCTCGTCGTACACAAAACCACAGACCACGCACATGTAAGTCTTCATGACGGCGCTAGACGCAGATTGCTCCATTAGGTTCCCCCCTTGGGACTCAATCGCGGGCGGCGTGACAGCCGTGGCACATTTTCGCATTTTTTACCCACGGCGCGAAACGCGTGCCGGCGCCCGTGCACAGGACCCACACGGCCGCCTACGCTAAACTGGGCATGTGCGCCACGCACACAACGATAGCGCTTACATGAAACATCCGTCTGTCTCGCGACACTGCAAAAGCGGCCCGCCACCGATTGTGCCTATTTGCTCGGGTCATGACCCAAGTGTCGGCACGGGCCGCAGGCCGACCGCGAAGTCATGCTAAACATGGTCTGCCAGCAAGCATCGTTCATCGCCGCTGCTGGCACGACGGCTCCCGCAGCAAAGGGGCTAGGCGCAAAACAAAACCCATGAGCGGACGCATCCCAATTGCTGGCCTCTATGCCATTGCCGACACCGAGTGCATCGCGGCTGGGCGTCTGCGGGAAGCCGTGGAAGCGGCCATCGAGGGCGGCGCCACCGCAGTCCAGTATCGCGACAAGACCAGTACCGACAGCATGCGCGAACAACAGGCCAACGAGCTCGCGCAGCTATGCCGACGTCGAGGCACGCCACTCATCGTGAACGACGACGTCGAGCTCGCGCGCCGCGTAGGCGCCACCGGTGTGCACCTCGGTCGCGACGACCCGTCGCTTGCACAGGCCCGCCACGTGCTGGGACCCATGTCGATCATCGGCGTGTCCTGCTACGACGAACTCGAGCGCGCGCTCGCCGCCGCTGAAGGCGGGGCCGATTACGTCGCCTTCGGCAGCTTTTATCCGTCGCCGACCAAGCCCGCGGCCGTACGTGCCGAGGTGGAGCTGTTGCAAGCTGCGCGCAAGCGCTTGCGCATTCCCATTGTTGCGATCGGCGGCATCACACCGGAGAATGGCGGGGCGCTGGTCGCCGCAGGCGCCGACGCATTGGCCGTCATTCAGGGCTTATTTGCGCAGGCCGACATCTGCGCGGCCGCGCGACGCTACGTGGCGCTGTTTGCAGCGCCTGACAGAAGGGGTGGTCCATGAGCAGTACCAAATCACAAGCGCTTTACCGCGAGGCCTGCCGGTTTATACCCGGCGGTGTCAACTCGCCCGTGCGCGCCTTCAAGGGAGTCGGCGGTGAGCCGCTATTTCTCGCCCGCGCCCAGGGGCCGTATGTCTGGGACGAGGATGGGCGCCGGTACATCGATTACGTGGGGTCGTGGGGACCGATGATCCTTGGCCATGCCCATCCGAGCGTCATCAAGGCGGTGCAGCGACAGGCGGAGCAGGGGCTCGGGTTCGGCGCGCCGACGGTACTCGAGATCGAAATGGCGGAAACAATCTGCAGTCTCATGCCTGCGGTAGAAAAGGTGCGAATGGTCAACTCTGGCACCGAGGCAACCATGAGCGCCATTCGCTTGGCGCGAGCTTTCACCGGCCGAGATCTGATCGTCAAGTTCGAAGGCTGCTATCACGGCCACTCTGATTCCCTGTTGGTGAAGGCCGGCTCCGGTGCGCTGACCCTCGGGGTGCCGACCTCGCCGGGCGTGCCGGCCGATTTGGCAGCGCTGACGCTGACCCTGGAGTACAACAATCTCGATCAAGTCGGTCGGGCGTTTGAGGAGTTTGGACCCAGGATCGCCGGCGTGATCGTCGAGCCGGTGGCGGGAAATATGAACTGCGTGCTCCCGCTAGAGGGTTTTCTCGCCGGGCTGCGCGAGTTGTGCACCGCCCATGGCGCGGTGCTGATTTTCGATGAGGTCATCACCGGGTTCCGGGTCGCCCTGAACGGGGCCCAGGGCCTGTACGGCATCGCCCCTGATCTCACCACGCTCGGCAAGATCATCGGCGGCGGCTTGCCGGTCGGTGCCTTTGGCGGGCGGGCCGAGATCATGGATCACATGGCCCCTCAGGGCCCGGTCTATCAGGCGGGGACGCTGTCGGGGAACCCCTTGGCCATGGCCGCCGGGCTGGCCACGCTCAGCGAGCTCGCCAAACCCGGCTTCTACGAGCGCCTGACGACGATGACCGCCGATCTGGCGGCAGGACTTCAGACATGCGCGCGCGCGGCCGGCGTGCCGATGACAACTCAGTGCATCGGGGGCCTGTTCGGGATCTTTTTTACCTCGGCAGCGAGCGTCTCGCGCCTGGGCGAGGTGATGGCCTGCGATGTCACCCTGTTTCAGCAGTTCTTCCACGGGATGCTGGCCGCTGGCGTGTCATTGGCCCCATCGGCGTTTGAGGCTGGATTCGTATCTGCCGCTCACAGCGAGGAAGACATCGCCACCACCCTGTCCGCGGCCACGGGCGTGCTGGCAGCGTGCAAAAAAAACAGGCCGGGATAAAACCCGGCCCGGCGTGCGCCCCACACGCGATTCGAGAAATCGTTAGCTGACGAGGATATTCTCGTCGGTGTAGCGGACGGTCGCGACATGCGGCCTGACCGCCATTTCGCTCAAGGCGATGTCGATACCCAGAATGGCGACGACATCGTGATGGTCCCGCACTCCCGGCATCTCCTGGCGCAGATACGTATAGTGCGTCTCATTCATGTACACCAGGTTCGGCCGTGCGCCGTGCTCGTGCTTGTAATCCTGCACCAGATTTACGATGTGACTGAGCATTGCCAACTCCTTTCGTCACCCTTACCCGCCCCCGCAGGGACGGGGTGTTAACCTTTGCTGGTAGAGATAAGGCAATACTCGTGCCAGTCTCGCAAGTACTCACAAGTGTTTGAATAGAAATGTAAAAGTTAGCCTCGCCCGGGGGCGAGACAGGCTGCGAGGGTCGACCGCAGGGGGCGAGGAGCGACACGCCGCGGCAGCGGGGCGCCGCGGCCTGTCCGCCCGGATCAGTGCAGACCGGCCAGGTACTCGGCCAGCGCCTTGATCTCTTGCTCGGAGAGACGAAAGGCGATGCCGGTCATGATGTCGGCATCGCTTCGGCGGCTGCCAGCCTTAAAGGCCAGGAGCTGTTGCAGGGTGTAGGCCGCG
>CAYGAS010000270.1:0-13745 GCA_964347935.1 uncultured Nitrospiraceae bacterium
ATCTCGAGCCGGGGACTGGTGGCCTGATCGTTCATACCAAGGAGCAGCCGATGGGCTGGGACTGGGATCAGATAAATTTTCAAAAGGATCATCCCGATGTGCGAGCAAAACTCGAGGAGTTTTTGCGTTCGGCGGAGAACGTAGTCATTCCCTATCGGCAGAACCGAGCCGTTCTTTTTCACTCAAACCTTTTTCATCGCTCTGACTCTTTTCATTTCAAGGCCGGACACCGACATCGACGAACGAATATCACCATATTATTCGGCGAGCGTGGCACGGATATCCGTCTAGGGTGCGTCGAGTGAGAGAAAGTGAGAAAGGTATAAGCGTCATGAGGTAAGCGATAAACAGGTTCATGACGTCGGAGATCGAACAAGGGGTCGCGCATCAAAAAGCCGGCAGGCTGGCTGAGGCGGAAGATGTCTACCATCGTATCCTCGCGGCTGAGCCCGAGCACCCGGAGGCGCTCCACTGGCTTGGCGTGCTTGCCTTGCAACGCGGCGACCCGCGCGCCGCTGCGACACTGATCGGTCGCGCCCTTAAGGCAAGGCCAGACTACCTTCAGGCGCACTGCAATCTCGGGCTTGCCTTGCAAGCGCAGGGACGCTTGCAGGAAGCCGTCACCGCGTACGAGACCGCCTTGGCCTTGTCGCCGGATGACGTGGACGTTCAGACCAACCTGGCGCTTGCCCTGCGGGCGCAAGGGCGACTGACCGAGGCGGTTGAAATCCTCCGGCGAGTGCTCGCGCGCGAGCCGCACTTCGAGGCCCATACGATTCTTGCCGACCTATTGATACGGCAAGGAAACTTGTCGGCCGCCGCAGAAGAGTACCGGAGAGCTGTAGCGCTGCGGCCAGATTCGGCGGCGGTGCACTATCATCTCGGGCTCGCCTTGTACGCACAGCATAAACCGGCAGAGGCGGAAGTGGCCTTCAGGAAATCTCTCTACCTCAACGCGAACGATGCCAAGGTCTGCAACAACCTCGGCATGGCGCTCGCAACACAGGGTAAGAATGAAAAGGCCCTAGCCGCATTTCACAAGGCGCTCGAAATCGATCCGAGTCTTTCCGCCGCTCATAATAATCTGGGCAATGCTCATGCCGCACGCGGTGAGCTTGCCGAGGCAATCGCCGCCTATGAGCGGGCAATTGCCCTTCAGCCGGACTACGCCGACGCTTACAGCAACCTGGGCAATGTCCTCGCCGAGGAGGGGATGCTGAGTGATGCGATCGCCGCCTATGACAAATCAATCGCGCTTGCGCCGGGCGTGGCGCGGGTCCACAACAATCGTGGCGCTGCACTTCTACGGCAAGGCCGACATGAAGCGGCTACTGCAGCGTTTCGGCAAGCGGTCGCGCTCGAACCTGAGTATGCGGAAGGGCACTCCAGTCTCGTGCAGGCGTTGCATTACAGCCCCGGAGTCGATTCAAACACGGTGTTTGGCGAAGCACGCCGCTGGTACGAGATGCACGCGGCGGCGCTCGGTGCGCAGGCGCGTACGTACGAAAACAGCCGCGACCCCGATCGGCGTTTGCGTGTGGGATATGTATCAGCGGATTTCCGTTCCCACCCCGTGGGCTGGTTCTTCGCGCCGGTATTTAAACATCACGACAGAAAACGCTTCGAGCTGTTTTGTTACTCGGGGGTCGGGCGCCCCGACGGCTTCACTGAGACTTTTCGTAGGCAAGCCGAGTGCTGGCGCGAGACGCTCGGGGACAATGATGAGAAGCTTGCAGAGCGAATCCGCGCCGACGCGATCGACATTCTTATCGATCTCTCCGGGCACACGCGCGGGCACCGGCTGCTCACCTTCGCCCGCCAGCCTGCGCCCGTGCAGGTCACCGCCGGGGGGCACTACGACACGACAGGCATGGCTGCGATCGATTACCTGATCGCCGATCGTTTCCACGCGCCCGACGGGGCGGAGCGCTATTTCAGCGAGACACTCATTCGCATGCCCCATGACTACATCTGCTATGAGCCCCCAGCGTATGCACCGGACGTTAGCGGCCCGCCATCGCTGCAGCGAGGGTACGTGACTTTCGGCTGCTACAATAACTTGTCGAAACTGAACGACAACGTTATCGCGCTGTGGGCCGAGATCCTGCAGGCGTTACCCACTTCGAGGCTGCGGCTGCAGACGCGCGAGCTCACCGACGCCCCGACTGCCGAGCGCATTCTGGACCTCTTCGCCGGGCGCGGCATCGCCCGCGAACGCTTACCCCTCCTGGGTGGCGTTCCACACCGTGAGCTTCTCGACGCATACGGAGAAATCGACATTGCGCTCGACCCCTTCCCCTACTCCGGTGGGCTCACCACGTTGGAGGCGCTTTGGATGGGCGTGCCCGTCGTCACCCTGACGGGACAGACCTTTTGCGGGCGCCACAGTACGAGTCACCTTAATAACGTCGGCTTGAGCGAGCTCGTGACGATCAGTGCCGCGGACTACATGGCCACCGCCGTGGCGCTAGCCCAAGACACCGATCGTCTCACCACCCTGCGTCGCGGGCTGCGGGCGCAGATGGCCGCATCCCCGCTTTGTGATGCCAAGGGTTACACCCGAGCCCTCGAGGCGGCCTATCGGGAAATGTGGAAAAAATACTGTACCGAGCAGCGAGGAAGTGGCCTTTAAGGCCCACCCGCCACTCGCCACTGCGTTCATGAGCGACATCGACCGAGCCCTTGAACTGCATCAAGCCGGGCGGCTGGCCGAGGCCGAGGTGCTCTATCGGCAGATCCTGAGGACACAGCCGCAACATGCCGATGCCTTGCATCTACTCGGCGTGATCGCCCATCAGCGCGGCGAGCATGAGGCTGCAGTCACGCAGATCGCGCAGGCCATTCACATCGACCGGGGGGTGGCGGCGTACCACAATAACCTCGGTGAAGCGCTGCGCGCGCAGGGCAAGCTTGACCAGGCAAGGGCGGCATACGAACAAGCGCTTAGCCTGCGCCCGACTTATGCAGACGCGCACAGTAATCTCGGTCTCGTTCTGTACGCGCAGGATAAGCTCGCCGAGGCCGTGGCCGCCTTCGAGCAGGCTCTCGCGATATCAGCAGACGCGGACACATATCTGCACTTGGGCGATGTGCTGCGAGACTTGAATCGTTTGGACGGCGCCATCAGTGCGTACAACCGTGCGCTCGCCCTGAGGCCAGAATTCGCGCAGGCTTGCAACAATCTCGGTGCCGCGCTCCGCCAACAGGGCAAGTTGGAGGAGGCGCTGGCTGTCCTAAAGCGCGCACTGACACTCGACGCCGATTACGCAGAGGCCTACTACAATTTCGGTATTGCGCTAGCAGACTACGGCAAACAGGACGACGCGATTGCGGCCTACCGCCGGGCATTGCAGTTACGACCGGATCTTGCCGAGGCCCACTACAACCTTGCCTTGGTTTTGCAGCGAGAAGGTCAACTTGCCGACGCCATAACTGCCTACGAGCAAGCGCTGGCTTTAAGGCCCAACGACCACGAGGCTTTTAACAATCTTGGCCACGCGCTGCTGGCACAAGGACGACTGGAGGATGCCAGGACGGCATTTGAACGCGCGCTGGCGATGCAACCAGGCTTTGCGGACGCGCATTCGAACTTGTTGATGCTCTTGAACTATCGTTTTGATGTTGAGCCTGCTGATGTGTTTGCGGAGCATCTGCGCTGGGGTACACGCCATGCGGAAGCGCTGGCTCGAAGCCTGCCACCGCACGACATTGACTCGACACCAGATCGACGATTACGAATAGGCTACGTTTCTCCGGATCTGCGATCGCATTCTGTTGCCTTCTTCGTCGAGCCGCTCTTGAAAACGCATGACCGGCGGCATTTTGACGTGTTCTGCTACGCGAATGTCAGACGCCCCGACACGATGACCGAGCGCCTGAAAGAGCTCGCCGATCATTGGCGCGATATCGTGCGCCTGGATGATGATGAGGTGGCACGCCTCATCCGCGAAGACGGCATTGATATCCTGGTCGATCTCGCGGGTCATACGGCCGGCAACCGCCTGCTCGTTTTTGCGCGCAAGCCCGCGCCGATTCAGATCGCTTATCTCGGCTACCCGAACACACGCGGCTTCGATGCCATCGATTATTGGTTGACAGACGCCCTTGCCGATCCCCCGGAAGAAACTGAGCGCTATTACGTCGAGCGGGTGATACGTTTGCCAAACGGCTTTAACTGCTATCAACCGCCTCCGCACAGCCCGCCAGTTAGCCCTCTCCCAGCGCTCAAGACCGGGCACATTACCTTTGGGTCCTTTAACAATACCCCGAAAATAAACGAGCGCGTGATCGCCTGTTGGGCGGCGATCCTCAACGCTGTCCCGCGTAGCCGGCTAATCTTAAAAGCCCGTGCGCTTGCAGACCGGCAAACCCGCGAACGCTTGGAGCAGTGCTTTATCGGGCACGGGATAGCGGCAGAGCGCATCGAGATGGTCAGTTGGACAGCCTCCAGTGCCGATCACCTGCAGCTCTATCACCGCGTAGACATCGCGCTCGATACATTTCCTTATAATGGACACACGACTACCTGCGAGGCCTTGTGGATGGGGGTTCCGGTCGTGACGCTGGCGGGCCACATGCATGCTGGCCGTGTCGGGGTAAGCTTGCTTACCCACGCGGGGTTGCTGGAGCTTGTTGCCGAGAACCCTGAGAAATACGTCAGGATTGCTGTGGCGCTTGCCTCGGATCTCGGGCACCTGAAAGACTTGCGTCAAGGGCTGCGTGATAAGCTAAAACGATCGCCATTAGCAGATACGGCGGGATTCACCCGCGATGTGGAAGGGGCATATGCCACAGCTTGGGAACGCTGGTGTACGATGAATCGCCCATAGCAGGCGACAGGCCCCGAAGATGACTTTTGACTTCTTGCTCGAAGGCAACGCCACTAGCCTGCTTTGCAGTCTCTATGCACGGTTATTAGGCCAGATGGCGACTATTTGTGCTTTCTAAGCGCGATTCCCGGTTACCGATCGCGGATCACAAACAATAAAAATTACTACATCCAGTGGTTTCGTTTCATTTCTTCGATCACCATCCGTACGCCGTTCGTGAGATCAATTGAAGGTTGCCACTGCTTAAGCTGGTAAGAGGGTTCGACTAAAGATTCATAGCCAGGCGCCG
The DNA here is from genome assembly GCA_964347935.1 of uncultured Nitrospiraceae bacterium. Taxonomy (GTDB): domain Bacteria; phylum Pseudomonadota; class Gammaproteobacteria; order Acidiferrobacterales; family SPGG2; genus SZUA-472. The sequence continues at coordinate 5,119 of CAYGAS010000270.1, forward strand.
CCCCTGGCTTTACCTCAGCGTGAAATTCTTCAGCAATGATTTCGGCCACCTCACGGATGGAAACCCAGGTGCCGGATGTCACATCAGCGAGCGCCTGGCCGGTTTCGCGTTGCAAGATCAGCGCCCCGGCAACATCATCAGCATGCAAAAACTGGCGTCGTTCCTCGCCTGAAGTCAGCAGCCTTACGGTCCCCGCCTTGGCCTGCACAATCAGATCCGGGATCACGTGACTTCGCTGCGACGGCTCCTCGGCGCCATAGCAGTTCCAAAGACGCGTGATCAAGCCGTAGCCGACAAGCTTAGCCCACATTTCACCCACGGACTTGGTCACGCCGTAGGCGTTGGGGTATCCCGCCATCTGCGAGCTCACGAACGTATAGCGGGCGTCGCGTTCCTGAAGCCAGGTAAAAATCCTTGTGCAAAGCCTGAGATTATTTTGCAAGATGGACAGCTGCTGTGCGCGATCCATGATGTACTTCGCACCGCCGACATCCCAAGCGAGAAACCAGTAGTAAACATTACCTACTTCAGGTTTCGGCTCGCGCTCACGCAGATCGAAGCCCTCCTTGAGGTCATACACAAGCGTTGCTTCACCGCGAGCCGCAAGCTTTCGGTTCAAGGCGGACCCAATTAAACCCGCCCCACCCAATAGCACGTTTAGCTTGGCTTTCATCGAGCTAACGCTTACGTTGAGGCGTGAAGAAATGCGGTACGTTAGAAATCGACGATTCCGCAGAAGAGGCTCAATATGGCTGGGGGACTAGGATTCGAACCTAGGTTGGCGGAGTCAGAGTCCGCTGTCCTACCACTAGACGATCCCCCAGAATCGATAAACGACGCGTCAAGTTGCAAGTGCCTTCCTTGCGACTTGTGACGCTTCGTCAGCGTTTTGAGTACTGAGGCCGCTTGCGGGCTTTGTGGAGACCGTACTTTTTGCGCTCGACCTCGCGCGCGTCGCGCGTCACGTAGCCGGCGCTGCGCAGACGCGAACGCAGACTTTCATCATAATCCATCAGCGCGCGGGTAATTCCATGACGAATCGCGCCCGCCTGGCCGTTCGGTCCGCCGCCTCGCACCGTGATCTCGACATCGAGCTTGTCCTCCAGCCCTACCAGAACAAGCGGCTGGCGAACAATCATGCGTGCCGTCTCACGCCCGAAGTACTCATTCAACGGGCGGGCATTGGCAGTGATATTGCCGTTACCGGAGCGCAGGAACACCCGCGCTGTCGATGTCTTGCGTCGGCCGGTGCCGTAGTTGGTGCTCTCGTTTCGCCGTGCCATAGCTTAGTTGTTACTACCCACTCAGATGTCCAGGACGCGCGGCGTTTGCGCTTGATGGCGATGCTCGGGCCCGGAATAGACCTTGAGCTTTTTCAACATCGCCCGGCCAAGACTATTCTTGGGCAACATCCCCTGCACGGCGTACTCAATGATCCGCTCCGGGTGCGTATCGCGCAGGCGCTTGAAGTTCACTGCTTTCATGCCCCCCTGGTAGCCGGAATAGCGATAATACATCTTCGCGTCAGTCTTCCTGCCCGTGACTTGGACCTTTTCAGCGTTGACGACGATCACGTAGTCGCCCGTATCGACATGGGGCGTGTACTCGGGTTTGTGCTTGCCACGCAGGCGCCGAGCCACTTCCGTCGCGAGCCGGCCCAAGACCTTGCCCGAGGCGTCGACGACGCACCATTCGCGTCGCACGCTCGCCGGCTTTGCCGAAAATGTTTTCATGCCCAGACGCTTAGCGGGGTGGTGAAAGACGGCGGATAGTACAAAAGACGGATTGAAGATACAAGCCAGCGGTGTCCAGTGCCGCCCGCCAAGGCACCAAGGGCTCTAGCGGCCGCACCGCGGATCTTGTATCTTGCTCCTGAGGTCGGCACCGCAGCCGAGAAAGCCAAAAAAAAAGGCGTGGCTTTTAACCACGCCCGAACCACCACTAGGAGGATGGAGGAGCCGTTCATGCCTCGTGCTTCGAAGCACTAGGCACTAAATCCTGTGCCTACCCTCTAAGACAAGCAAACACTGGGCCAATATTCAAGGCCACCGTGTAACTGAATATCATAATTATCTAATATTTAGACGCGTTGTCAAGTTCACTGCCTGGAGAAAATCTAGCCGACCCCTTCTATGGCTTAAATGTCTGATCTTTATGCAAATTGTAAGCTCCCTGTGGCTCACTTTACGATTCAGCGGGCATGCGCGCTACGCTGACCTTGGGCTCGACAGCCCAAAATTCCCTCAGGTCGGGGCCTGGTCAGCACCCCTAGCCTGCCCATCGATGGCCGCGGCGCGGCAGGCTCTGCCCTAACCTGCCAATCCCCACCTGCTCCTAGGGTTATTGCCAGTGTCTACGCTCCTGAGCCCATCGATGGCCCAAGCGCGCATTCGCCGTGGCGTCACCAACGGGTCCCATCGCGATCACGCCCTTTGGGCCGCGCCGACATCCGCCCCAGCAGCCCCTGGCGAATCCGGGACCGCTGCACGCTGGAGCTGCCGAGAGGCACGTTGCAAGATCAGAGTCTGTTAGCGAACATCAACGCCGTTTGTTTACCCTGGGGCTCGAATCACACGTGGACCTCGCTTCGCAAATTAGATATGACGCCGAGCGCTGTGTCGCCTGTGGTCTGTGCCTTCCCCATTGCCCGACTTACCGCGAGACACGCACCGAAAATGAATCACCGCGCGGTCGCATCGCTTTGATGCGGGCATTGGCAAGCGGTGAGTTGTCTATGAGCGCCCGCTTGGAGGCGCACCTGGCTCTGTGTCTGAGTTGCCGCAACTGCGAGCGTGTGTGTCCGGCCAATGTTTCGTACGGGCGTTTGATCGACAACGGCCGTGCCTTGATCGAGACCCGCCGCCAGCGCCCGATGGGCGAGCGCCTGCTAAAACGCTTTGCCATGGATGCATTGCTGGGCCGACCCTACCGCCTGCGCATGCTCGCGAAAACCTTGCGCGCCTACCAAGTCTCCGGCCTGCAGCGAACATTACGCGCGACGGGTCTGCTGCGGCTCGCCGGTCTGCGGCGCTTGGACAGCCTGCTTGCGCCCGTGCCGCCGCAGTCTCGTTGGCGGGACCATTATCCTGCGCACGGCAAAGCAATAGGCAGGGTGGCGCTGTTTACCGGCTGCGTCACCGATGTCTTCGACCGCCGAACCTTGACCGCCACCATTCGCGTGCTGAACACGCTGGGCTACGACGTAGACGTACCGCGTGCACAAGGCTGCTGCGGGGCCTTACACCAACACAGCGGCGAATTGAGAAAGGCCAACGCACTGATGCAGCGTAATACCGCTGCATTCGATGTATCCTCGCTGGACGCGATCATCAGTACGGCGAGCGGATGTGGTGCGATGCTCTCAGAATACGCCATGCTGCTCCCCGACAGTCGCGACGCCAGGCTGTTTACGAACAAGATCAAAGATGTCGGTCGTTTTGTCATTAACAGTCCATGGCCAGCGCATGCGAAATTGACCGCACTCGACGCCCGTGTGGCGATCCACACCCCCTGCACCCAGCTAAACGTTCTGCGCGATGCGGATAGCACCTGCGAATTGCTTGAAAGGATACCCGGCTTGAAACTGTCCACGTTGCCGGACAATGATCGGTGCTGCGGCGCCGCCGGGGTCTATTTCCTCACACACCCCACCATGGCGAAGACGCTGCGGGACAGGAAACTGCAAAAGCTCGCAAGCTCGCGCCCGGATATACTCGCAACATCCAATATAGGCTGTGCCATGCATCTGCAAGACGGCTTGCAGGCGGCGCGCCTCGATACAGAGGTGGTGCACCCGATGGTGCTGATCGCCAGGCAATTGCGCATCGATGGCCCGAGCCGCGCCCAAGACCGAAGCGTAGGCATCGACCGGGCAGGATAGTCAGGCTTTAGGCGCTACTCGTCACATATCGGCAAAGCTTGTATCGTATACGTATGAGCGCTCGTATTCTGTCCCAGCTCGATCGGCTGCTCGCCTCGCTCGACGATGGCCTGCGCACGGTATTTGCACCCTCCTCGCCCCCAGCGCGCAGCAATCCCGCCGATGGACTGCCGGAGGGCGAACTGAGCCGGGGGCAACGCGACCTTTCTGCCGGCTTGATGCGGGTCAATCATGCCGGCGAGGTTTGTGCGCAAGCGCTCTACCGGGGACAGGCCGTGTCCGCCCGCGAGCGGCTGGTGCGCGACAAGATGCAACAGGCATCTGCAGAGGAAAACGATCACCTGGCCTGGACGGAGGCCCGCCTGCGCGAGCTCGGTACTCACACGAGTTATCTGAATCCGCTCTGGTACGCCGGGTCCTTTCTCATCGGCGCGACCGCTGGCGCCATCGGCGATAAATGGAGTCTCGGCTTTGTGGCCGAAACCGAAAGGCAGGTGGTCGCACATCTCGATAGGCACTTGCAGCGAATCCCTGCCCATGATCAAAAGAGCCGTGCCATCATCTCGCAAATGCGCGAGGACGAAGGTCGGCATGCAACCACGGCCATAGAGGCCGGTGCCGCGAGATTACCCTTGCCCGTGCAGCAGTCAATGCGCCTGATTTCCAAGATCATGACCCGGACGGCGTATTGGATTTAGCGAAGCCGGGCAAACTTACGGCCGGCAGCTGTCCAAGGTAAAACTTCCGAATTAATTCTCGCCGTTGGAAAACATTTAACTCCCGAGCTGTTTATAGATTCGACAATGCTATTAGAGATTCATGACAACTTGGTACCGCCTAAGCTGGTCAAGGATATTTTCGAAAGTATTCACCAACCGGTCTATAAATTCGGCCAGAAATCGAATCCCGGCGACACCTTCGGTTTTTGGATCGCGCACATCACGCAGGAAACCCTGGCCTCGGTGAAACCGCTTAACAATCTCGCCGAGATCGTGGATGACAGCATCACTAAGGGTCGCTTTGATGTCGCGCGTATGTACGTCAACGCCTATAACTACGGTGACTGCCCAACCCTCCATAGCGATCATGACTCGGAAGGATTCTTCACCCTGCTTTACTACGCCAACCCTGAGTGGCAGGTGAACTGGGCGGGCGAAACGATTTTCTATAATGACGCGCGCAACGACATCATTCGGGCGGTTTATCCCACTCCTGGGCGCATAGTATTTTTTGACAGTCGCATTCCCCATTCGGCCAGGGCGCCCTCACGTGTGTGTGATTTCATCAGGTACACGATCGCCATGAAGCTCGTAAGAAATACCAAGCAATAGCCACTGACAGCGTTAAGCCCTGGGGTAGGCATTATTGGACATCGCCGGAGTACTTTCGCTCGCCACTCAACACCACCAGGCCGGGCGCCTGGCACAGGCGCAAGCCCTCTATCGCGAGGTGTTGAAAGCAGACGCTGACAATGCGGATGCCCTACACTTGCTCGGCGTACTGGCCAGCCAGGTCGGCGAACATCAGCAAGCACTCGCCCTCATCGAACGCGCAATTCAGCAACGTCCACAAAGCCCGCAGTTTCACGCCAGTCTTGCCGGCGTGCTGCACGCACTCGGCCAAGTCGATCAAGCCCTCGCTGCACTGACCCGTGCACATGAGATCGATCCCAGTGACGTCGTCGTTTTGACCAATCGGGGCGCACTCAGGCAAGAGCGGGCCCGGCTCGACGAGGCAGTCGCCGATTATCGGCGTGCGGTGGAACTGAACCCGAGCTACGCAGATGCCTACTACAACCTGGCGACGGCACTTAAAGACCTCGGCAAGCTCGACGAGGCGATCGCCGCGCTGCGACGCGTAGTCGAGATCAGATCCGACTCTGCCCACGAGCATGTGGTCCTGGCTGGTTACCTGCTCGAACGCGGTGATTTCGAGTCGGCATTGCAGGCCTGCGACAGCGCGCTCAAGCTCACCCCGTTCCACATCCGGGCGTTGGCGTTCAAGTCCTCAGCCTTGACGGGGCTCGGGCGTCACGAAGCGCTGCGCATGCTGGTCGATTTCGACCGTCTGGTCGCGCAACGTCGTGTCAGTCCACCCTCAGAATTTTCGAGTCTTGGCGAATTCAATGCTGCGCTGGTCAATCACGTGCGCAACCACCCGTCCATGATCCGCGATCCGATCGAGGGCGCCACCCGGGGCGGCGACCACACGGAGGAGTTACTGGTCGAACCCAAAGGTCCATTTACGCTTTTCGAGCGCATCGTGAATGACGCCGTGAGCGACTACTTGCAGACACTGCCGAGTGACCCGACCCATCCCTATCTCGCGCATCGGCCGCGACGCTGGCAACTCACCGTCTGGGGGGTGGTCTTGCGGGCGCAAGGACACCAAATCGCCCATATGCATCCCGGAGGGTGGGTCAGCGGCGTTTACTACGCCAAGCTCCCGGCGGTTGTAAACTCAGGGGCGGACCAACCCGCAGGCTGGATCGAATTCGGCCGACCGCCGGAGGAGTTTGGTAGCCAGGCGAAACCAGACGTGCAGCTAGTCAGGCCGGAGGAAGGCCTGTTGCTGTTGTTTCCATCGTACGTCTACCACCGTACGCTACCTTATGAAAGCCCGGACGAGCGCGTCAGTATCGCCTTTGATGCCTTGCCGGAATTCGGTGGCTAGTGCCGCGTAGAAAGTAGCCAGGTCCGTTGTCCAAGCCCTAGCAATTCGTCACTCGGGACTCGCTACTGCAGTTTGATTATCGGCTTTGGCGAGCGGCCGGCGATCTCCAGCACCTCCTGCTGAAACTCCCGATCCCGGCACATCGATGTCCACGGCAACTTGCGAACCAGGGTGACACTGCCCTGTCGTGCCTTGTGGGGCTCGACCAGGCTCAGTACTTCGAAAGTTGCGTTGACCCCGGCCTTGAGCTGCTGGCGCTTGATTTCGTTTGCCACCGGCCCGCAAATAAGCTTCACGTCCTGGACTCCATCGCGCACGAAAGAGAGTCTGGAGTAGGTAAAGTGCAGCAGCAAAAGTCCATGGTCCGGATTGATCAGTCGCCAGTACTCTTCGATAAAGTCCACGTACTCTACGAGTCCCCCGCAGTCAAACCAGACCAGATCCAGCGGAAAAGCGGACTCCCCCATTTCCAGACTGCGGCCACGAAAGTCACCTGGGTGGGTCCGCACCACTGAGGCCAGATTCAGCGCGCCGACGACATCCACGGCGGTTTGGCCGCTGGAATCCTCATCCGAGAAATCATCGATGGCATGGTGGCACGGTGCGTAATCGCTCTCATGGTACTCCTCTGCCAAAACCAACCGTCGCTCATCGTCCTCTCCCGGGTTGGCCAGAAGCCGGCGGTCCACCTCAAATTCTGCGACGTTATCCACCAGCGCCTGGGCGATAAACGGCGTTGTATAACCGAGACCGACCTCCAATACCCTGCGCGGGCGCGTCATCCGAATAAGCGAGTACAGCAACGGGGCGACGTGTTCCGTGCCCATACCCGGGTAGTAGAGCGGCTCCACGGCCTTGTAAAAATCTGCATTAAGGGGCATTGGTTCGAGAATCGTTAGTTCTAAGCCATAAACCCAGTAGCGAGCTGCAAGCAGCAAGGAACAAGTAAAATTCTATGTGGGCAAGTAACAAGTTACCAGCAACAAATTTTTGGAATCCTCGATTTCTGCTACTGGCCACTCACCTCACATTTTTTGACACCAGAATACATACATGCCGGCAAAGGCCTGCGGGTACTTACTTTCGAAGCGGTCCCAATTGCTCAAGTCAGTCAAATCGCCGTCTGCCGGAAAAAGTTCCCGGTATCGCTGCTTCACACTTAACGACGGCAGCTCAAATCCAATAAACGACAGATTTAGCTCCTTTAGCGTTTGCTCGAGTAACGGCAGCGTAAAGCGGTGTTCCTTCTCATGAAAAAGCAGATCGCGGCAGGCACTTAGGGTGTAGAAATCCTGACCGTCTGCCAGTTCCAGAACCGGCTTTGCAGCTTCGCCACGTAGGACGGTGGTTCGGAACGCCTTAATGTCGCGATTCGAGCGCCCAAGCTGCCGTCGTCGTATCTCTTCCCGCGCCAGACCTTCCGCTTCGCGCGCGCGCTCGCTGTAGAGACCAATCCTCATCAAACCGCGTGGTACTAAGGATTCCAGCAGTGCCCGCCAGCCGCGCACAGGCTCTTCCATATGATGCAATACGCCGGCGCATTCGATCATATGAAAATGCTCTTGCAACTGCGAAAGCGCCAGGATGTCGCCCTGAAGGAAGCGAACGTTAGCCACCTCAAGCTTGCGCGCCATACGGATGGCATAAGCAAGACTGCGCCGGCTCAGGTCTACAGCAACAATCTCATCCAGCTTGCAGGCCAAGGCCAGGGAAATAGGCTCGCGGCCGGTACCGCAACCCGCCACTAACACGCGCGCGTGGTCACCGAGAAACTTTGGCGGGTCAAAGTTCGGAAAGATTTCACGCAGATGACGAGACAGATTAGTGGATCCGGTGCGCGGCAATTCCAACCAGCGCGGATAAGGGTGCTCTTCGTACTGCGCGCGGACGGCCTTGGAAGTCGTATCGGTGATATCACCGAGTGACTCGATGTCAGTCCGGATCTGCTCCTCCTGCAACGGTTCATGTAGCGTGCGCTGAATGAGCTCGCGCAGCGGCGAAGCCCAAGCCTCTGGCGGTATCGCATCAAGTATGCGCGCGCCTGCTAGGGTCAGTAAGGGAATGTACATCGCCA
>CAYGAS010000271.1:0-2094 GCA_964347935.1 uncultured Nitrospiraceae bacterium
TGACCATACTCGGCTCGACGGGCTCGATCGGCGTTAACACCATCGACGTCGTGCTGCGACATCCGGAACGCTACCGGGTGAATGCGCTAACAGCGAATTCCCAGGTCGACCGCTTGTTCGAGCAATGCCGCCGGATTTGTCCGTCCAAAGTGGTCATGGCCGACGAAGCGGCCGGCCGAGCTTTGAAACAGAAGATCGAAGCAGCCGGCCTGCCGATTGAGGTGCAATGGGGGCCGGCCGCATTGCAGGAGGTGACTGCCTCTGCAGAGACCGACATCGTCATGGCTGCCATCGTGGGCGCGGCCGGCCTGCTTCCGACGCTGAGCGCCGTGCGCGCAGGTAAGCGTGTGTTGTTGGCTAACAAGGAGCCATTGGTGATGGCGGGTGACTTGTTCATCAATGAGTCACGACGTTCAGGGGCCGAGTTGCTGCCGATAGACAGTGAGCACAACGCCATCTTTCAGTGTATGCCTGCCGGCTATGCAACCGGGCGCAACCATGAAGCCGTGCGCAGGATCTTACTGACTTGCTCGGGCGGACCGTTTCGTACTTTATCTGCGGCGGACCTTGTCAATGTGACACCGGAGCAGGCCTGCGCGCATCCGAACTGGGTCATGGGGCGCAAGATCTCGGTGGATTCGGCGACGCTGATGAATAAAGGTCTGGAGCTCATCGAAGCTTGTCGCCTGTTCGGTGTGACCCCCGAACGCATACAGATTCTTATACATCCGCAAAGCGTTATCCACTCGATGGTGGAGTACAGCGACGGGTCGGTGCTGGCGCAACTCGGAAATCCTGATATGCGTACGCCGATCGCACACGCCCTTGCCTGGCCGGATCGAATCGAGTCGGGCGTAAAGAGTCTGGATCTGCTCGAGATCGGACGGTTGGAATTTGAAAAGCCCGATCTGGAGCGTTTTCCGTGTCTGCGTCTGGCGCATGAGGCGGCCTATACGGGGGGCACGGCACCGGCCATACTGAACGCGGCCAATGAGGTCGCTGTGACCGCGTTTCTGGATGGTCGCATCGCTTTCACCGATATTCCCCGGCTGATCGGACAGGTATTGTGCGAGCTGCCCGCCAGTCATGACCCCGATCTGGAGGTGGTCCTGGCCGCTGATTGCCGGGCCCGGGCGGCAGCCGGGCGCATGATCGATGGACTAGACTATAAGGCAGCACGAGGCTCGCGGTGATAGATATCATTTACACGATTGTGGCCTTTTTGGTGGCGCTCGGTATCCTGATTGTGGTGCACGAATTCGGCCACTACTGGGTCGCGCAGCGGCTCGGCGTGAAGGTGCTGCGTTTCTCTATCGGCTTCGGCCGTCCATTATGGGTACGGCGCTTCGGTCGGGATCAGACGGAGCTCGTGGTGGCGGCGCTGCCGCTTGGCGGCTACGTCAAGATGCTCGATGAATCGGAGGGCGAGGTCGCCGAGGAGGAGAAATACCGCGCCTTCAACCGTCAACCGCTGCTGACGCGTACCGCCGTTGTCGTCGCCGGACCCCTTTTTAATTTCCTTTTTGCGGTCCTCGCTTACTGGGTCGTATACATCGTGGGCATCGAGGGAATCAAGCCGGTGGTTGGCAAAGTCGTGGCAGGCTCGATCGCCGAACGTGCGGGGTTCCAGGAAGGTGATCTGATGCTAAGTCTGGACGGCAAGCCTGTGCTGAGTTGGGATCACCGACGCCTGCATATGTTTGCGCGCGCCTTAAATCGCGCTGCCGTGAGAGTGGAAGTGCGCGATTCAGAAGGACAACTACAAGTGCGCATATTGGATCTTTCCGAAATCCCGCTCGCTAAGGTCGACGCGGGTCTGCTGGAGCGAGGGATCGGTCTTTACGGCTACGTCCCTGAGCTGTTGCCGGTTATCGGCGGCTTAGGCGAGGGCCCGGCACTGCAGGCGGGCCTCAAGGTTGGTGATCGTATCGTGCGTATCGACGGCAGAGCAATCGAGAGCTGGGACGATGTCGTGCAGGGAATCAGCCCGCATCCCGGCAAGACACTGCGTATCACCATCGAGCGTGGCGGCCAGTTAATGGATTTTGAGGTTATTCCCGAAGCCGTTGCGCGTGATGGTGAAACCGTGGGTCA
>CAYGAS010000272.1:0-4987 GCA_964347935.1 uncultured Nitrospiraceae bacterium
AGACGTGCAGCTGCACTTCTACGGTTCGGGCGAGGTGATCATCCGCGGCCTCGAAGACGAGCTCAAATACTCCCTGGGCGATCTGCGCATCAGCGCACGCGTGGGCAATACCCCGCGCAGCTTTTACTTACCCGGTGGCGCAAAGTGCGAGACCTTTGATAATGATGCCGTCGATGCCTTGCTCGAGCGGCACCGGCGTCACCGCGGCGCGGCCTGGCTGCATAGGCTTGAGAGCAGACTGCGCTACGTTGCGCTGGCAGTCGTGGTCACAGTGGTCTGTGCCTGGGGATTTGTCCAATACGGCATTCCGCTTCTGGCCAAGCACGTCGCCGATGCACTGCCTGCCTCTGTTGACACCGCGCTCGGCAAGGAAGGGCTGGCGGTGATGGATCGATTGTTCTTCGCACCGTCGGGATTGAGCGAGACACGGCAGCATGAGCTGCACCGGATTTTTGCCGAGATCGCCGGGGCGTCGACCGATCATCATGAGTTCAAGCTCGTCTTTCGCAAGAGCCCTCGCGTTGGCGCCAATGCGTTTGCGTTGCCGTCTGGTGTCGTCGTGATTACCGATGAGCTGGTCAGTCTCGCGCGAGACGACAACGAGCTCATTGCCGTATTGGCGCATGAGATCGGCCACGTGGTGCATCGGCATGCGTTGCGGCGCGTGCTGCAGGACTCGACGGTCGTGCTCGTCATTGCCGCCGTGACCGGCGACGTCACATCGATCACCTCGCTCGCCGCGACTATTCCGGTCGTCCTGGTCGAGGCCAAGTACTCGCGCGATTTCGAGCGCGAGGCCGACGACTATTCCTTGCAATACTTGCGTGCGAAGGATATTTCACCGCGCCACTTCGCCGACATCCTGCAACGCATGGAGCACAGCGTACCCGCCAGATCCGAGCTTCCGCCTTATCTCTCGACCCACCCCGCCACCGAGGAGCGCGTGCAACGTTTCAGAGAGCAGGGTTAGCGCAGCCTTGGCGCCGGGAGCAAGATTCCCCGTGGCATCGCTGTGTGCATGCAGGCGCGCAATGCGAAGCGGCACGCATGAGCGGGGGTTGCCGGTGGTATACTTGGGCGCCGCTAGCCCGAGCCGGACATTTCACGCATGAACGATAAGCAACCCGGGGATGAAGCCGCACGACCCCGCGTCGGTCTGTTCGTGACCTGCCTCGTCGATCTATGGCGCCCGAGCGTCGGTTTCGCCGCGGTCAAGCTGCTGGAACAAGCCGGCTGCACCGTAGAGGTGCCGCAGGCCCAGACATGCTGCGGTCAGCCGGCCTATAACAGCGGTGACCTCGAAGACACGCGCGCGCTCGCGCGACAGGTCATCACCGCGTTTGAACCATACGATTACGTCATCGCGCCGTCCGGCTCATGTGCCGGCATGCTGCGAGTGCACTACCCGCGCCTTTTCACCACCGATGCGCGCTGGCAGCAGCGGGCGCAAAGCCTGGCGAAGCGCTGCTATGAGCTCGTCAGCTTTCTCACCGATGTGTTGGGTGTGAAACGCGTCGACGCGCAATTCGAGCGGACGGTTACGTACCACGACTCCTGTTCGGGCCTGCGCGAGCTCGGCATTCAGGGCCAACCACGCAGTCTGTTAGCCAGTGTCGGCGGGCTCAGTTTATCGGAGATGGCGGATGCGAATGTGTGCTGTGGATTCGGTGGCACATTCTGCGTGAAGTATCCCGAGATCTCCGCACGCATGGTTAGCGACAAGCTCGCGAACATCGAGGCCAGTGGCGCCGATACGGTTCTCGGCGGCGATCTCGGCTGTTTGCTGAACATTGCCGGGGTACTCAAGCGCAGTGCCAGTCCCGTCAACGTCTACCACGTGGCGGAGGTGCTGGCGGGAATGACCAATCAGCGCGGGATCGGGGAAGGCGAAAACCAGACATGAAATCCACCGCGCACGCCTTCGAGAAGCAGGCCAAGGCCGCACTTGAGGACAGCGACCTGCAACGGGCGATGGCCCGCGCCAAAGGCGGCTTTATCGACAAGCGCCGCGACGCCATCCATGCGCTTCCCGAATTCGAGCAGCTGCGCGCTGCCGCGCGCGAAATCAAGGAGCACACGCTCGCCCATCTCGATTACTACCTCGAACGCTTCGAGCAACAGGTCCTTGCGAACGGTGGACAGGTGCATTGGGCACGCACGCCGTCGGAGGCACGCGAGATCGTCATCGGCCTGTGCAAGCGTGCCGGTGCCAAACGCATCACCAAAGGCAAGTCCATGGTCGGCGAAGAGGTGGCGATCAACGATGCACTCGAGCGAGCCGGCTTCGAAGTGATCGAGACCGATCTCGGCGAGTACGTGATCCAGCTGGCCAAGGAACCGCCGAGTCACATTATCGCGCCGGCCGTGCACAAGACTCGCGATCAGGTCACCGAATTGTTTCACACACACCACGCCAGGTACGGTCTGCACGAGCGGGTGACGGAGGTGCCGGCGATCGTCAACGAGGCGCGCCAGGTGTTGCGTGAGGGATTCTTGAGCGCCGATGTGGGTATTACCGGCGCGAACTTTCTTATTGCCCAGACCGGCTCGATCGCCATTGTCACCAACGAGGGAAACGGCGACCTCACTAGCACGCTACCGCGGGTTCACATCGCCACAGCCAGCATAGAAAAGGTCGTGCCCACGCTCGAAGACGTCACCATTATTCTGCGCTTGCTGGCCCGAAGCGCGACTGGCCAGGAGATGTCGAGCTACACCAGCTTCTTTACCGGCCCGCGCCGGGACAAAGATCTCGACGGGCCGGAGGAGTTCCATGTGGTGTTGCTCGATAACGGCCGCTCGCAGATGCTCGGCAATGAATATCACGAGATGTTGCGTTGCATTCGTTGTGGCGCGTGCCTGAATCACTGTCCCGTCTACGGTGCGATCGGCGGACATGCCTATGGCTGGGTCTATCCTGGACCGATGGGCTCGGTGCTGACGCCGCTGATGGTCGGTCTGCGGGAAGCCAGGCATCTGCCCAACGCGTGCACGCTTAACGGGCGTTGTCAGGAAGTCTGTCCCATGAGCATTCCCCTGCCAGACATGCTGCGGGCGCTGCGCATCGATCAGTTTGAGCAGCAATTGACGCCGCCGCGGGCACGCATGGGGCTTGCCGCTTGGGCGTTTCTGGTCCGCCGACCGCGACTGTATCAGTGGGTGACGGCCGCAGCGATGCGCGCCCTCGCTGCGCTCGGCCGCAAGCGCGGACGCTTCCGCCGCTTGCCGCTGGCAGGAGGCTGGACGCGGGCGCGCGACTTGCCGGCGCCGCAGGGCCAAACGTTCCAGACGCAATGGCGCCAAGCGCGCAAAGGACGTGCGTGATGAATGGCGCCCGCGCGGAGATCCTTGCCAGCATCCGCCGCTCGCTGAGACGCCGGGCGGCACTCGAGCCGAGCATCCAACGCATGCTCGACGAACGCATCGGGCGACACGAGGCCCATGTGTCGCCCAAGATTGATGACGATCCGCTCGAGCATTTCGTCACCAAGCTCCAAGGTGTGGCGGGCAGCGTGGCGAAAGTGAGCAAGCTCGAGGACGTGCCCAAAGCGGTGACGCAATACTTGAGCTCGCAGTCGCTGCCGCTCGAGGTGGTGATGGCGAACGATCCTGGGCTTGACGGACTCTCGTGGCCGCAGGCCTTACGGGTCGAGCGCCGTGTCGCCCACCGCGAAGACCGTACATCGGTGACCGCTGCTTTTGCCGGTATCGCCGAGACGGGCACGCTGGTCTTGCTGTCCGACGCGCAGAGCCCGACGACGCTGAACTTTTTGCCGGACGTCCATGTGGTCGTGCTGCGCCGCGAGCAGATTGTCCGGCGCATCGAAGATGTGTGGCAGAGGCTGCGCGACGAGGTGGCGGGGATGCCGCGAACGGTCAACTTCATCACCGGCCCGTCTCGCACCGCCGACATCGAGCAGACCATTCAGCTCGGCGCCCACGGCCCGCGCAGTTTGCACGTGATACTGATCGAAGATACTTGATACACGGTTCAGCGCGCGCCGAGTGGTTTCGGTCTCGCTTTAGCGGAGATTGATGCGATAGATGCGCTGTGTCTCGTGAGTCTGCTGGCTTCCCTGATTTTGATCAACGTTTACGTAGATCGCTTTACCGTCTGGCGCCCAAGAAACGGGAATCGCCCGATTCACCGCAGCCGGGAGGTATTCAGTGTGGGCCGCATCGCTAAAATACGTTAGCCGTTCGGCACCGCTGCCATCGGCCCGCATGAGCCAGACGTCCGTCCGGAAGGTTCCCCAGAAATCCCCTGAGGGGTCGTAAGCTGGCGACTGGTCTTTAGTTGACATGAAGGTGATCCGTTGTCCGTCAGGAGAGAACACGGCCTGTTCCTCGTACTGGTCGTTGGTCTTGGTCAGATTGACGAGGGTTCCAGCCTGAGGATTCCAGATCTGCACGTCCAGGAAGCCAGGATGAATCGCGCCACTCTCGCTCGCAACTGTGATCAGTGAGTCATCGGGCGAGAAGCCCCATGCTTCGTAGAAGGTGGTTCCGGCTACGCCGGGCTCGAACCGAGAAAGATTCTCGAGCCGTGGGCCGCCTGCGTCTACGACGAAATCGGCGAGGACCAGCCGCCAGATGGCAAAGGGATGTTGCGCGTCGTAGCCGATCATCTCTGCCCAGACCAGACGATCGCCACGCCGCGAAAAGCGCGGAATCAGAGCGCCCGCAGGGGTGTCGGGAAACCGGCGTGTGGTCACGATGTTGGCGTAGTGTGTGAGCTGATACCATTGCGTGCCATCCGCTGAAATGGCCCACAGATCGACGTAGGCACCGGTGCCGGCATGCGTTTGCGCATGCGAGGCTGCATGCACGGGCATCTCGACCGCAGCGACAATCCACTGCCCCGAGGGATGCCAGGTGGGTGCGCCTTTATGCTGGTTCAGACGCGGTCCATTACTGATATCGCGGCAACTCAGGCAGATCTCATGTGATCCGTCGGGATCGGCGACCCATAACTCGAACGTCCCGG
>CAYGAS010000273.1:0-20324 GCA_964347935.1 uncultured Nitrospiraceae bacterium
CGCGCACGGCGCAGGTCGAGTGATGAGTCGGACGCAAGCGAAGAAAGATTACTGGGGTGGCGACGTGCAGACCGACCTCCGCGAGCAGGAGCACACCGACGACGAAGAGCACCGCGGCGGTCAACAACAAGTCGGTCCACAGTGGCCACACGCGTATGCCATCACCGTGCTTGAGATTGTCCAGGGCGGTTGCCAGGACCTCGACGCCGGGAAATTTGCTGCCCACCGGCGTAGCCAGGGTGTCGTAGAGTCCGGGCGCGGTCGTGCCGATGATGACTATCTTGCCTTTGAACTCATTGGCCGGACGCTGGCGTTGCTGGCGCCCGAGATCTGTATAGACCTCAAAAAACGGTACCATGCTGAAGGCGCCGGGCGGGCCACGCCAGGCAAGCACCAGCGAGGACTGTCCGCTCGGTGCGGGGAAAGCTAAGTCTTGGGCAACACGCGCCGGCAGCGAGGGAAGCCTCCAGCCAGCGGCCGCGCGATAAAGCGGGTAGCGGCGAAGAATGCCATCAAAATCGGGATCCACGTCGATCGTACCGGTGCGGCCGGTGTCGGCCAATCCTGGCAGCGGTAGTAGTAAGGCTGCCCGCGCGTCCGCTGCTCCCCCTTGTTGCCGTGGCGGAATTGCGCCCGGTACCTGCTTGAGCGGGACGCCGTGCTGGCGATCGACCTCGGGCGTCGCTGGCAGGCGCACCATCGGAAAGTATGTCTGGGTGCTGGCGCGAGCGACTTCGATGAAGTAGAGATCGTCTTGTTCGTGACCCAGCTGCGGGTCCGTGAAGAGGATATCAAAAACGATTGCCGCCGGTTGCTGGCGTGCCAAGCCTTCGAGTAGGCTGCCGTATACCGCGCGCGACCAAGGATAACGCCCGTACTCCGGTGTCATCGCTGCTAAGCTAGGCTCGTCGATATCGATGATGACGATGTCGGTATCGGGCGTGTGCCGGCTGGCGAGGCTGCGCAAGCTCCAGTCTAGGAACTGATATTCCAAGCGCGGCAACAGGCCGGCATGGAACGCCAGCACGCTGAGCACGCACAGCCCGCCGGCGAGCAAGAGCTGCAACTGTTCCCTAGACGGTGTGAATCCCATCGGTGCCTGCATCGATGGCTCGCGCGGTGCCGGCGCAATGATATCCGGCTCCCCCGCCGATCACCAGCGCGGGCGTCCGGCGTTGAGGCGGTTACACTGTGCCGGCGCGCGCGCGGCTATAATCCGGGGTTGTCGGCGACAAGCGCACACTCCCAACAAGGCCGGTCTGGTTCGACAGCTAGGTGCGCCCCGGCCCGTAAGAATGGCACAACGTGTACACCGATGACGCGAGCGACAGAGCCACGGCGGCCCCTCTGACTGGCCAACACGCGGGTTTCCATACCGCTCGGCTCGCGCCAGCATTCGCGCACCCGCGTTACTGGCCCACGTGGCTATTGCTGGCATTGCTGCGTGCCTGCGTGCCTCTGTCGCTGCGTGTCGCACGCAGCGTCGGGGCACTGTTGGGGTGGGCGTTCTTTATTGTCAATCGCAAGCGCCGCCGCATCGCGCGACTGAATCTGCGGCTGTGCTTTCCCGAGCTCAGCTCGCGACAGCGCGCCGACCTGCTTCGCGAACATTTTCTAATGACAGGCAGAAGCTATGCCGATCTCGGTTTCCTGGCCTGGGCATCGGCGGCAACAATCGAGCGCAAATTCCATGTGCGCGGCCTCGAGCATCTGCAGGCGCTGGACACTCATGGTGGGCGAGCGATCCTGCTTGTGCCCCACTGCCTCGGAGTAAACCTCGGTGGCGTTTTGGCGGCGCATCACCCGATGTTTTCCATGTTCAAACCCCAACGCAACGCCTTACTGGACTGGTTTCTGAACAAGGCACGGATGCGCTTTGGCTGCCGCTTGTTCGCGCGCAAGCAGGGCATGCGACCCGTCGTGCGCGCACTCAGCAGGGGTATGGTGTTCTACTACATTCCGGATGAAGATTTCGGACCCGATCGCTCCGTGTTTGTGCCCTTTTTCGGCGTGGCTGCAGCCACGCTTCCGACCTTGGGGCGCCTGGCGAAACTGGCCGACGCCGCAGTGATCCCACTGTCTGTACGCATGTTGGCGGGCAACGAGGGCGCTGAGATTGTGCTCAAGGCACCGCTTGAGAATTTTCCGAGCGGTGATCGCGTCAAGGACGCCGCGCGCATGAACGAGGTATTGGAACAGAGCATTCGCGAGATGCCGGAGCAGTACATGTGGACCTTTAGGCTGTTCAAGACTCGACCGGACAATGCCCCTTCGCCCTACCGACGATAGCGCTAGCCGCATCGCCCTGAGGCATCCGCGTCACTGGCCCGCCTGGCTCGGGCTTGCCCTGATGCGTTTGATCAGTTTGCTGCCGTTGCCTGTGCTGGCGGCCGCCGGTGCCGTGATCGGGGAACTGTTTTACCACCTTGTGCCTTCGCGGCGTCACGTGGTGGCCGTGAACCTCGCGCTCTGTTTTCCCGAGCTCGGCAAAGGCGAGCAACGGAAACTGGTGCGAGAGCATTTTCACGCCTTCGGACAAACCGTGCTTGATGTCGGTGTGGCCTGGTGGGGTGGACCGGCGCGCCTGCGCCGGCTCGTTCACATCCGCGGGCGCGAAAATGCGGAGCGGCTCATCGCCCAGGGCAAAAGCGTAATACTGATGGCGCCGCATTTTTTGGGTCTGGAAATAGGCGGGATACGCATCAGCCTGGAGGGGGCTGGGTGCGCCATGTTTCGGCCGGTGGATAATCCGGTGCTGAATGCAGCGATGGAGAAAGGGCGCTCGCGCTTTGGGCTGACCTTGATTTCGCACCGCGCACCGCTGACGACCGTTGTGCGTATGGTGCGCGAAGGTTTGCCACTGTTTTACCTGCCCGACCAAGACCCGCACCGCCGCAGCCGCACCTTCGTGCCCTTCTTCGGCGTGCCTGCGGCCACCTTCACCAGCCTTAGCCGGCTGGCGGCCGTCACGGAGGCGGCTGTCGTACCCTGCATCTGTCGGCAGCTGCCGCGCGGGCAGGGCTACGAAGTGGTATTCCGGCCGCCGCTGGCGGATTTCCCCACCGGTAATCCTGTGGAGGACGCCGCCCGCATGAATCGTGAAATCGAGCGCGAAGTGCGCGGGTTGCCGGCGCAGTACTTCTGGATGCATAAGCGCTTCAAGACGCGCCCGCCCGGCGAGCCTAAAATTTACTAGGTCATTAAGTTCGGGAGCTTAGGGCGTCGACCAACGCCATGCAGGCAACTAAGCTGGATGCGAGCACCGCAGGGATGTGTTGAGGGGGGAGCTCGCGCTTGGCCAAATTACACTCGAGCCTATGAACGCGCACTATGGTTGAAAGAGCGCCCTTGGAGATCGGCCGATATTGGCGCGAGCTGGCGTTGCTTGGCTTCATCGTCGCATCGGCGTTGGCACTGCTGCTGGTGCCGCCGATCCCGCAAAGTTTGGCCTACCACGAGTTCGCCGACCGTCGTGCGCTTGCACGCATTCCGAACTTCCTGAACATCGGCAGTAACCTTCCCTTCCTGATTGTCGGGATCTGGGGGCTGGCATACTGCTTGCGACGGCCGCAGCACCAAGCCCCGTGGTCGTGGTGCCTGGTGTTTGTGGGCAGTGCGGCGGTGTGTTTCGGGTCGGCCTATTATCACTGGGAGCCGAACAGTGTGACGTTGATATGGGACAGGCTGCCGATGACGGTCGCCTTCATGGCCTTGTTTATCGCCCTACTGCGCGAGCACATCTATGTGAAGGGCGAGGGGATCATACTGGCGCTGGCGCTGCTCGCGGGCCTCGCGAGCGTGGTTTACTGGGTCTACACGGATGATTTGCGGCCCTACATTTGGGTACAAACGGTGCCATTCCTCGTGATTGCTTGTGTGCTGGGCCTGTTCGAGGGCAAGTACACCCACCGCTACTTTCTGGTCTATGGTCTGTTGCTCTATGCGCTGGCCAAGCTTGGCGAGCTTTTTGACGCGCAGATTTTCGCGCTGACGGGGCAGCTGCTGAGTGGCCACTCGCTGAAGCACCTGCTTGCCGCCGCCGCCGTATACCTTTTGTATGTGATGCTCAAGCGGCGCACGTTGCGCGGGCCTGCACCCACAGCGTGAACACCCGCACAGGATTGACGACAGCTAAAGCGGCGCCCCGACGATCGATCGCCTCGCTTGTCACGGTCTTCGCGCTGATCAGCGCTTGTACGTCGCCACCGCAGCACCCGCCGCCGTCCGTGCCCCGCGCCCTCGAGTGCCGGCCCGCGCTCTTGCGAGTGAACGATGTGCTGGAGCTGCGTATGAAGACACCACACGGCGGCTACCTCGGCGTTGTCGCCCCGGGCGAATTTTGGTTCCTTCTTATCTACCCGAGCCCAGAACCGGAACGACCGTCGCTGATGTCCGCACAACGGTTTCGTCAGCTCGACCGTTTCGCGCTTCCCGTCGCCACGACCCGGGCCGCACCCTGGGTACATGGCCATCAACAAGCCGTACGCGTGTTTCGCAAGCCCGGAGACTACAAGATACTGATCAGCGAAAATCTGTTGAGCCACGACCATCCCGTTTTTTCCTGCCGCGTCCGATACCTTGGCGATGGGCCCGGTTGATCTGGGTGCAATCCCTTGCTGGCGCTTACTTCGGTGCGCGCGTCACGGGCGCGTCGCCGGGAAACTCGCGTACCAATAACTCAAGCCTGTGCATCTCGCCCCTAGCAGCACCCAACGCGCTCGCCTTCAACGTGCTCACGTTCAGGGTGTGCACATGGTTTGTGTAGCGACGCCGCAGCTCCGCCAGTCCTCGCTGGGTGGCGGTCAAATCGCGCTCCAGACGATCAACCTTGGCCATGAGCTGATGGATCTGACTGGCGCAGAAGGACTGGGCGAACAAATGATTACCGCTTGGCGTGAGCACCGCGGCAGCAATGATCAAAGCCGATCTAGCCATGCAGGATCTCCCAGGTTCTGTAACTTGGCTTAGTGTGGCGCTGCTGGCGGAATGCATCGTCAACAGCCGCGCCTTGCCGAGCGTCTCCGCTGCGCAACTTGGTCGGCAAGATAGCAAGGCTAACTACCCTTGAGAATCGCACTTAGCGACGCGTCGGTCCGCACGCAGCAGGCGACGGCAACGGTCAATTCCCTTTTCGCGAAGTCAGTTCCGTTGGCTCGGCGCGCGAGCAAGCGATCCTTGTAATGGATCGCGACCACGATCGTCCCGTCTAGCGCTGCGACCTTAAACGAAGATTGCATCCCCTCGCGGCTTCGGGCGATCTCGTAGCCTAGTCTCAGTCGCCGCCCGCCATGGCTTCGACCCGCGCGCCTCAGGGCTGCCGGCCGTCTTGCAGTGTAAGCAACGGTAGCGCTCTTCCCAGCTTGCGGGGGCGCGATTCGACATCCTCTTGGGAGCGGCGCAGAATACGGCCCCGAGGGTGAAACACAAGCTGTCGGTTGCGGGGAGTCCTGAATATGGGTCGTTGTTCATCCACCTCTCGCACGCTTACGGTCGCGGCGGCACAGCTGGGCCCTGTCGCACGGCACGCCAGCCGTGCACAAACGGTGGCTCGCATGATCGACTTGCTGCGCCAAGCGCATGCACGTCAGGCAGGACTGGTCGTTTTTCCGGAACTCGCGCTCACCAGCTTTTTTCCGCGCTGGTATATCGAAGACGAGGCCGAGCTCGATAGCTTTTATGAGCAATGTATGCCGAACAGCGACACCCAGGCGCTGTTCGACGTCGCGCGTCAGCTTGGTGTGGGCTTTTACTTGGGTTACGCCGAGCTGGCACGTGCTCCCGCTACAGGCGTGCGTCGCTTCAACACCTCCATCCTAGTGGATCGCGCCGGCAAGTTGGTCGGCAAATATCGCAAGGTCCACCTTCCCGGTCATGCTGAATACGATCCCAGACGACCGTTTCAGCATCTGGAGAAGAAATACTTCGAGCCGGGCGATCTCGGCTTTCCGGTCTGGCGCACTATGGGCGGCCTGATGGGGATGTGTATCTGCAACGATCGTCGCTGGCCGGAGACCTGGCGCTGTATGGGACTGCAGGGCGTGGAGCTGGTTGCACTCGGCTACAACACGCCGACTCAGAATGCAGTCGCGGCAGAGTCAAAGGAGCTGCGCATGTTCCACAATCATTTGTCGATGCAAGCGGGCGCCTATCAAAATGGTACATGGGTTGTGGCCAGCGCCAAAGCGGGGAACGAAGACGGCGTGGACATGATGGGCGGCAGCTGCATCATTGCCCCTACGGGCGAGATCGTGGCGCTCGCGAACACAGTCGACGATGAGGTCATCAGCACGAAGGTCGATCTCGACCGTGGCCGTTATCTCAGGGAAACTGTGTTCAATTTTTCCGATCATCGTCGTATAGAGCACTACAAGATAATCGCCGAGCAAACGGGCGTCGTTCCACCGCGCGCCTGAGTTTAGCACCGACGGGGCCTCCCCGGGCCTGGCCGACACCGCTCTAGGCCTTAGCAGAGCGCGTGTTCGACATTGTTTTTACAAGAGCGCAAAATAGTTTGGCGCTAGACTCGAATTGCGCAAGAAAGAATCGGGCGGGCTATTCGCGCTAGGCAAGTAGCATGGCGCTTTCATCGGAGCAATGGGACGGAGTGAACGCAACGAGCGAGGCTGCATCGACCGCTAACCGAGCGCTATTGCACAGATATCTGCTGGTGCTTCGCTTTGCGCTTATAAATGTGGTCGCCACGAGTTTGTTTGCGGCGGTCTACCTGCAGGGGTGGTTGGACGACGCCTTCAGCGGCTACACGCTGTGGCTATCGTTGATAATCATTGGTGTCTTTCTTTTCGGACTTGTCCTGTGCGCTCGTCGAGTTTGGCGCACCAGTATCGAGCTCAACGAGATTAGAGCCGGTGCGCTCAAACCCGCCTCTAGAGGGAGCAAGTACTTGGCGGCGGTTCAGCAGGGACCTGCGGACAGTCGCGCGATCAGTGCCAACATATTGCGCCTGCGCATGACCAGTTACATCGCGATCGTGCAGCATGTTGCCAACACGCTGGTGTTCCTGGGACTGGTGGGAACCGTCATTGGTTTTATTGTGGCCTTGTCTGGGGTGGACCCGCGCTCGGCGGCAAACGTGGACAACGTCGTGCCCATGGTGGCGACGCTGATTCATGGAATGTCGATCGCGCTGTATACGACGCTGATCGGTGCCGTGCTGCATGTGTGGCTCATGGTGAATTACCGTTTGCTCGCGGCGGGTACGATCAGTCTGTTTAATGCCATCGTTGAGCTGGGCGAGCGCCATGTGGGAGCGTGAGGACTTCGACGAGGACGCCACCAGCACGGTGTTTCGCGATGTGTTAATGCTCGCCTTGGTGGGTTTTGTAGCCATGGTCATCATGTTGTTGCCGCACCTGACCAAGGCCAAGCGTCAGGACAGAGAGCACTTCGCGCCGGGCAGCGTCATCGTCGAAATCCATTGGCCCAACTCGATGCAGGTAGATGTTGACCTGTGGGTGCAAGCACCGGGGGATTCGCCGGTCGGGTTCTACAATCCGGATGGGCATTTTTTCAATTTGTTGCGCGATGATCTCGGCTCGGAAGGCGACGCCAGCGGACAGAACTACGAGGTTTCCTATAGCCGCGGCATTGCGGCCGGGGAGTACACCGTCAATGTGCACATGTACGGGGCCTTACCCGTGGGCATGGTCGTACCCGTGAGGGTCGTCGTCAGCGTGCGCGAGCAGTATGAAGACTTGCGTCAAATACTGCAGACTGAGGTAACGCTTAAACGTCATAATCAGGAAGAAACCGCGTTCCGCTTCCAGCTCACCACTCAGGGTGCGCTCGTCCCCGACAGCGTAACGACGCTACGGCGGAAAATCGTAACGGCACCGGGCGGATGGAAGTTCTAGCGCTGTTGTTCGCCGCCTTGGTCAGCGCGGGGGCACTGCTCACGAGCATCGCCATCTGGGCCCCGCGGGCAACATTCATCCGCAGCGCTGCGGTTGTGGTCGCGGCGGTGTTCTTCCCTCTCAGCTACGTGGGTCTGAATGAACTGTTAAGCAAGCCGAAACCGATGGCCCACGAGTGGTTCGAGCGCAACGCCGCTGAGGCCACCGTGCTTGGGGTAAGCCTCGAGGAAGGCAAGGCCATCTACTTGTGGCTGCGGCTCGACAGCTCGCTCGAGCCGCGCTATTACGTGTTGCCGTGGGAGACAAAGTTTGCAGAGCGGTTGCAAGACTTGGTCGAGGAGGCGATTGAGCAAGGAGCGATGGTCCGGATGGTGAACCCGTTTTCACGCAGATCGTTCCGTGACTTGGGCGAGCTCAACATGCAGGTCGTGCCCCCGGAGATGCTGCCGCACAAGCCTCCGCCGCACGCGCCGCAGATCTTTAATCCCAGGGAACGGCAAATATAGGCCGGCCTCGCATGAAAGATTCCGAGCGATCGCTACAGGGGTTGACCCTCAAGATCAGGGAGGTCAGCCTGCGCGCGGTGGTCGTGCCGATTGCGCGCCCGCTGGTGACGCGTGTGGTTACGATCAAGCAAGTGCCGCTGCTGTTGATAGATCTGCACACCGAGGAAGGTGTGACCGGACGGAGCTACCTGTTCGGTTACTTCGAGCGCGGCAACGCGTATCTGGCCGGGCTCGTGCAGGATATCGCCAGAGCCAGCCGTGGCGAGATCGTGGCGCCGTTGGAGCTTTATGCCAAGGCGACAAAGGCGCTGACACTGATGGGACATCAGGGGCTATCGCTCATGGCTGTCGCCGGCTTCGATGTGGCGTGCTGGGATGCGCTGGCGCGCGCCGCCGGCGTACCCCTGGCGGCTTTGCTCGGCGGCCAACCGCGGCGCGTTCGGGCGTACAACAGTAATGGTCTCGGCTTGATCGAGCCGAGCGTGGCCGCCGCCGAGGCGCAGGCGCTCGTTGCCGAAGGCGGGTTTGGCGCCGTCAAGATCCGCCTCGGCAGACCTACGCTGGCGGCCGATTTGGCGGCGGTACGCGCGGTGCGGGAGGCGTTGGCCGACGATGTGCTGTTGCCTTGCGACTTCAATCAGGGGCTGTCCGTGGTCGAGGCCATTCGTCGCGGACGCGCGCTTGATGAGGAGGGCGTCTATTGGATCGAAGAGCCCATCAGCTACGACAATCTGGCCGGAACCGCCAAGGTCGCTAGCGAAGTACGCACGCCGATTCAGCTTGGCGAAAACTTCTACGGGCCGAAGGCGGTTGGCGACGCCATCGCTGCCAGTGCCTGCGATTACATGATGTTCGATGTGATGCGCATTGGTGGGGTCAGCGGATGGTTGCGCGCCGCAGCGCTTGCGGACGCAGCCGGGATCGAGGTCTCGAGCCACATCTTTCCCGAGGTGTCGTGCCACTTGATGGCGGTGACACCCACATGCCACTGGCTCGAGTTTGTTGACTGGGCCAGCCCTGTCCTGGTCGAGCCGCTGCGAGTCCATGACGGCCATGTGCAGATCCCGCAGCGCCCGGGTACGGGGATCGAGTGGAACGAGGAGGCAATTGCCAAGTACGCGGTGGCGCTGTAGGTATTTGTGGGTGAATCACCCCTCGCCGGGCGAGCTGCTATTTTTTGGATGTATTGAAATACAAATCTCACTCGGCATGCGGTTAGAGAGGAAAGGTAAGACCAGGCTATGAATGAAGATCTCAGCTTCGAGGTACGTTTGCGATCGTCTTATGAACACGCGCTCGCTCGCGTTCTCGATGAGTTGAAAAAGGAAGGCTTTGCTGTGCTTACGAGAATCGACCTAGATAAGGCCTTCAAAGAGAAGCTCGGCCGGGATTTTCGCCCCTATTCCATCCTTGGTGCATGCAATCCGCAGCTCGCGTATCGCGCGCTTAACCGTCGCGCCGATATCGGCGTGCTGCTGCCATGCAACATCACCGTGGAGGCGAATCCGGAGGGGGGATCAGTCGTTCGTATCGCCAATCCGGACACCCTTATCGGGACAGCTGGGCCTGTCAACGATGGGGCCCTGCGCGACGTGGCGGCCGAGGCGTTTGCCCGCTTGAAGCGGGTTGCCGAGTCCTTGGGCGCCGTCTAATGCTGTTCCCGGTTGACCTGCATGCACGCCCCAAATCGACGTACTCGCCGTGCGCCTGTCGCACCTTGATGAGAGCTAGAGTGTGGCAATCGCAGGTGTGATCAATGGCACGCAGGGTCTACGACACCGCCCAGGCCAGCGCCGAAGAGATCAGGGACGTGCTGCGGTTATTGGCCGAACACGATATCCCGCATTACCAAACGCCTAGCGGTATTTTCGGGCTGACAGCCGGCGCGCTTTGGGTACGCGACGACGCGGACTACGCAAAGGCGCGCACGCTGATCGAGGACTATGACCGTGCACGCGCCGAGCGCGTGCGCGCCGACTACGCGCAGCGTATGGTCGGGTTCGGGTACGGGCCGCTGCGGACAACGCTGTTCAATGCCCGGCGGCTGTTAAACGAGCGCCCGGCCGAAGCCATCTTATATCTCACGGTGATCGCGCTGCTGATCGCCCTCCATGTGCTGTTCTTCAAGGCATTGTCATAGTCATGGGCCTCGCGCGGTCTGGCTCGCCTCGACTCGGACCGCTCGCATTTCGCTGGCAGTCGACTATATGCTCTAACTGGAGCAAGAAGATCGCAGGAGAGTGTCATGTACCGACTGCTAGTCGTCGCCATGATGATGGCGGCGTTGAACGGCTGCACAACGCACCTTATGACATCAGGTCGTGTGGTGGTGAAGGACGATAGCTACGTTGTAGATGTGAGTTTTAACGATCACGACCGCCAGATCATTCGCGAGTATTATCAAGGCCATGGAAAGCGCAAGAAGACCCCGCCGGGCCTGGCCAAGCGCGGAGACAATCTACCCCCGGGCCTGGCCAAGCGCGACGTGCTGCCGCCAGGGCTTCAGGGCCGCGCCCTTCCCGCTGCGCTAGAGACAAAGTTAATGCCGCTTGCCGACCCCTATGTGCGCGTGCGCATGGGTGCCGATATTGTTTTGCTGGATCGTAAGACGCGTGTCATTTTTGACGTAATCTACGGCGTGGCCGCTTAGCAGTTATTTCGTCAGTCGTCGCAGAAAGACGCGCATCTCTTTCGCCGCCTGCAGATCACCTCTTTGCTCGGCGGCGCGAATGCCGGCCTCGTAGGCGTTCATGGCCTCTGCCGTTCTCGCGCTCGCTGCCAGCGCCTTGCCGAGCTGTTTCCAGGCGGCCGAGTATGTCGGATCGAGTTCCACCGCCTTTTGCAGGTGCGTCACCGCTTGGTCGAGCTGCTTGAGCTTCAGATACTCGTTACCGAGGCCGTAGCGCACCAGCGCATTGTCCTGACCGCGCCGAAGCATCATTTCGAGATTGTCGATGAGGGCCATCGTTGGGCGGAAGCGTCACTACACCGCATCGTTAGTAAAGGTCGCACGACCTAGTTCGGAAAGCCCTGTCGATGGCGCGGCAATGCGTCGCTGATCTCATACCAGGACGCCTTGTGGTCGACCCATATGTGGGCCTCGGCTTTCAGGCCCGGATCGCCATCGAGCGTGCCGATGCGCAAAATAATTTGCTGGGGCCTGGCCTTGAAGCGCGCATACACGTGTGAGCCGCAGCGGCGGCAGAAACAACGCTCTTTGCCCGGTGATGACTCAAAGGCGGCGACATCGTCAGCCCCGGCGAGCAGACGAAAATGATCGCTGTCTACGAGGGCGCTTGCGCCATATACGGTGCCGTGGACCTTGCGGCAGGTGTGGCAGTGGCAATGCACAAATCGCCGCGGCGTGGCGCTAATCTCAAACCGCACCGCCTTGCACAGACAACTTCCCGTTAGCATCTTTCCCCCTGTGAACTGCAATCTTTTCCCCTGAGGCGCCTCGTCGTACAGGGGCGCAGCCGCGCTAGTCAATCCTCGCCCTAAGCTACACGATACTAGCTGCGCCAAAAGGTGCGCGTCATCAACACCAGCAGTGTGAACAGCTCCAAACGCCCGAGCAGCATGGCCAGGCAAAGCACCCACTTGCCAGCCGGCGACAAGGCGGCGTAGTTCAGGCTGACCTCGCCAAGGCCGGGCCCGAGGTTGTTCAAGCTTGCGGCGACGGCAGAATAAGCGGTTACGAGGTCGGTGCCGGTTGCGCTCAGGACCAGCGATAGCAATACGAAGCTGAAGACGTACAGAAAGAAGAACGCCCATACGGCACTGATAATTTCGTCTGCCATAGGCTTGCCGCCAACCTTGACCGGCATCAATGCGTCTGGATGGATCAACCGAAAGATCTCGCGCATGCCCTGTTTGTATAACAGCAAGGCGCGAATGACCTTCATGCCGCCGGCAGTCGAGCCCGCACAACCGCCAATAAAACTTACGGATAGTAGCAGCACCGGCAAAGACAGGGGCCACCAATGATATCCGGTGGTGGTAAAACCCGTGGTGGTGGCGATGGAAACCGCCTGAAACACTCCGTGTTGCACGGCCTCGTGCCAACTGCCAAAAGTGCCAGTAATGATTAAGGCGACGACGCTGATGGCCGCGGCAACGAGCACGATGCCAAGGTAAGTCTTGGCTTCGGCGTCAGCGAGGTAGGGTTTGATGCTGCGCGCATGCCAGGAATGGAAATGCAGCGCGAAATTGATGCCGGCCAGGAGCATGAAGACGACTGCAACGGCATCGATGGCCACGTTTTCGAAATGGCCAAAGCTCGAATCGTGTGTTGAAAAGCCGCCGATCGCAATGGTGGAAAAGCTATGACCAACGGCATCGAACACACTCATACCAGCCAGCCAGTAGGCCAGTGCGCACGCCAGCGTCAGCCCCAAATACAGATACCATAGCGCCTTGGCTGTTTCGGTGATGCGCGGCGTGAGCTTGGTATTCTTTATCGGGCCTGGCGTTTCTGCGCGGTAGAGCTGCATGCCACCTACGCCGAGCATCGGCATGA
Organism: uncultured Nitrospiraceae bacterium; assembly: GCA_964347935.1. GTDB lineage: Bacteria > Pseudomonadota > Gammaproteobacteria > Acidiferrobacterales > SPGG2 > SZUA-472. Next base: position 12,897 of record CAYGAS010000273.1, read on the forward strand.
CCGCAACCGCCAACACCACGATCCCCATGCCACCAAGCCATTGCAACTGCTGGCGGTAGTAACGGACCGACTCGGGCAGCTGATCGATGCCGGAGAGCACCGTCGCGCCGGTCGTCGTCAGGCCCGATATCGATTCAAAGAAGGCGTCGGTATAACTGATGTTGGGTTGATCGGAAATGACAAAGGGCAAGGACCCGAAGAGCGCCAGCAGCACCCAGAACAGGGTCACGATGACGAAGCCGTCGCGTACGCGAATTTCGCGACGTTCGCGGCTGACGGGTAGCCACAGCGTCAGACCGCTTATTATCGTAATCAGGAAGGCGATAGCGAAGGCCTTGCTGGCTGCATCTTCGTAGAACAGGGAGACGGCAATCGGCGGCAGCATGGACGTGCTGAACAGAATCAGCAGCAATCCCATGATGCGCGTGATAGCGATGAATTGCACGGCGCTAATACATTTCTGAGCGGTTTACTTTAGGCCGCCTGCACGCTCGCATCGTCAGCCGTCTTGGGCTTAGAAGCGATGTCCGCACCGCCTTGCCCGCTGTCTTCCCGGGGGGCGTATCTGTGTCGTGCATATATTTTCTCACCTTGATGCGAAAGCGGACGACGGCACTAGAAGAATTTGAAGTCCACCTGGAACAATTTTTCTACTTCGGGAATGCGTCGCTTGTCTATTAGGAACAGGATCACATGGTCATTGCTTTCGATGACGGTGTCATGATGACAGATGATCACTTTCTTATTGCGCACTAAGGCGCCTATCGTCGTTCCCGGCGGCAACCTGATGTCTTGAATAGCCCGGCCAACGACACCGGACGAGGACGAATCACCATGAGCCACGGCTTCAATGGCCTCGGCCGCGCCGCGCCGCAAGGAATGCACTGCCACTACGTCGCCGCGGCGCACATGCGCGAGCAGGCTTCCTATAGTCGCCTGCTGCGGTGAGATAGCAATATCGATATTGGCACCGCCTTGTACCAAATCTACGTAGGCGGGACTTTTGATCAACGACATGACCTTGCGCGCCCCCAGGCGTTTTGCCAACATCGCCGACAAGATGTTGGCCTCATCGTCATTGGTTACGGCGCAGAAGGTGTCGGTGTCATCGATCCCTTCCTTTTGTAACAATTCTTCATCCGCGGCGTTGCCAAGAAGCACGATTGTCTTGTTGAGCTCAGCCGCCACCTTGCGCGCACGTGCAGCATCGAACTCGATTAATTTCGTCAAGAAATTACGTTGCTCAAGGGCCGCCGCCAGGCGCCGGCCAATGTTGCCGCCGCCAGCGAGCATGACGCGTTTCACAGGCTGTTCGAGTTTGCGCAACTCACTCATGACGGCGCGTATGTGTGGTTTGGCAGCAAGAAAAAATACCTCGTCACCCTCCTCGATGACGGTATCACCGCCAGGCATGATCGGGCGGTCACCGCGATAGATCGCCGCCACCCGCGTATCGATGCCACCGAGGTGATTGGCGAGCTCGCTGAGCTCGTGTCCCACGATCGGCCCTTCCTTATAGGCCTTGATGGCAACTAGCTCGACCAAGCCGCCGGCAAAGTCCAGCACTTGCAAGGCGCTGGGATACTCGATCAATCGCTCGATGTAGCCGGCGACGATCTCCTCGGGACTGATAATGACGTCTACTGGAATGGCGTCCTGGGCAAACACCTCCGGATGGGAAAGATATTCAGGCGCGCGGATGCGCGCGATTTTGGTGGGCGTACGAAACAACGTGTAGGCCACCTGACAGGCGGTCATGTTTGCTTCGTCACTATTGGTCACGGCGAGGATCATGTCCGCATCCTCGCCGCCGGCGACGCGCAAAGTTTCCGGATGCGACGCGCTGCCGACGACCGTGCGGATGTCCAGTCGATCCTGCAATTCCTGCAAGCGGGTGGCGTTGATATCGACGACGGTGATGTCGTTGTTCTCGGTAACCAGATTTTCGGCCACCGAGGTTCCAACCTGGCCAGCGCCCAGGACGATAATCTTCATTGCTCGTTCAGAGTTTCGTGGACGACAGTTATTTTGTTCTCACCGTCTTGGGGTCGATGCCGAGGCTTTTGAGCTTGCGATACAGGTGGGTGCGTTCCATATCGGCGACCAGCGCCAACTCGCTGACGTTGCCGTGAGTGCGCTTCAAGTGGTACTCGAGGTAAGCCCTCTCGAATTGGTCGCGAGCGGCGCGCAACGGTTGGTTGAACTGGTGCTCGGACAGCGTCTGCGCATTTGCAGGCTGGGCCCCGAGGGCACGGTCCACGTCTGCCTCGCGCACTTCTGGTTCGGTTCCAAGGACCAGCAGACGTTGCACCACGTTGCGCAGCTCGCGAATATTGCCCGACCATGCATGGTTGCGTAGTCGGTTCATGGCGGCAGTGGAAAAGCGGCGATAAGGCAATTGTTCATGCTCGACCATCCAATCACGATAGTAGTTCATGAGTTCGGGAACGTCTTCGCGATGTTCGCGCAATGGTGGCACGTGTAGGGTCATCGCATTAATACGGTAGTACAGCTCCTCTCGAAAGCGTCCCTGCTTGAGCGCTTGTTCTAGATCCTGGTTGCTGGTGGCAATGACGCGCACATCGAGCTCGACCGGCGCGTCTCCACCGAGACGCACGAACTGGCCGTCCTCTAGCGCGCTCAGCAGACGCGCCTGAGTCTGAAGTTCGAGATCGCCGATTTCCTGCAGCAGCAGCGTACCGTGGTTTGCCCGCTCGAGCGTGCCCGGTTCCAACACATTGCCCTTTTGCCGCCCGAAGAGCTGCGGCAGCATCTCTTTCGCGGGCACGGCGGCGAAGCTGAGCTCAGCGAGGGGGTAACGCGAGCGCGCGCTGCGGTGATGAAGGTAACGCGCTGCTACCATCTTGCCGCTTCCAGGCTCGCCGGTGATGAGTACCCAGGCATCTGTGGCGGCGATACGCTCGATATCGTCGCGCAGTTGTCGCATCACCTTGCTCTTGCCTACCGGTACCGCAATGAGCGCCGGGCTTGAAGCCCGATCTTCGGCGCGTTGACCGGCGCCATCGCGCAGCGCACGTTCGACGGTGGCCAGCAGTTTGCCCATGGACAGAGGTTTCTCCACAAAGTCGAAGGCACCCAAACGCGTGGCCTCGACCGCCGTATCGACGGTGCCGTGGCCGGACATCATTACCACCGGCACCAGGGCGCCTGCCCGCGACCACTCCTTCAGCAGGGAGATGCCATCGGTATCGGGCATCCAAATATCGAGCAGTACCAAGTCAGGTTGCTCGCCACTGTAGGCCACACGTGCGCTGGCGGCGTCCTTGGCGGTGATGACCTGATACTGTTCGTCTTCGAGGATCTCCTGCACTAGCCGGCGGATTTCCGGCTCATCGTCAACAACAAGAATGCGTTCGCTCGTCATGCACGTTTCTCCCGCGAGGCAACGATGTGCACGCGCCCTCGGGCATGGTCATCAGCCGTGGCCGATTCTGCCAGGGGCAGCGTGATGCTGATACGTGCGCCGGTGCCCGGCAAGTTTTCCGCCGCCAGGGTGCCATTATGCTCCTCGATGATCTTTTTCACGATAGCGAGACCGAGGCCCGTGCCCTTTTCACGCGTGGTCACGTAGGGCTCAAATAGGTTATCCATGAGTTTGTCGGGAATGCCGGGCCCGTTGTCCTCGACGCTCAGATGCACGCTGGCCCCGTGATCATTGACGACCTCGCGTGTGTGGATGCGGATAATCGGCGCTTCGTTTGACGCCAATGCCTCGCGCGCATTCAACAGCAGGTTGTGCAGCACCTGCCGCAGTCTGCCGCCGTCGGCATAGATGGCGCGCAGGTGCGGCTGCAGATCCAGTTGAATCGTCAGGGGTGCGCTGCCTTTGGCGCGTCGGCGCCGAGTCGCACGCGAGCGCCCGGGTGCAGCAATCGCCCCGGTGCCGATGTCCTCCACCGTAGCGCCGTAAAGTTCGATCACGTCACGAATCAGGACATTGAGATCCATGGGACCGGGTTGCATGTAGACTGGACGCGCATAGTCGGTGAAGGCGTTCACCATCGATTTCAGGGCCTCGACCTGCTCGATAATCGTATGGGTCGAGCGCTCCAGCGTGCGTTGCTCGTTGTCCGTCAGGGCCGGCATGCACTTGTGGCGGATGCGTTCAGCGGAAAGCTGAATCGGGGTGAGCGGATTCTTGATCTCATGGGCGAGCCGGCGCGCGACCTCGCGCCAGGCAGCGTCACGTTCGGCCTGAATGAGCGCGGTGACATCGTCAAACACCAAGACATAGCCGCTTTTTCGCTGCCGCGCTCCGGGCAGCATGGTCCCGCGCACGATTAGAGCGCGCCGTCCCGCCTTGCCCGGCAGTGTCGCCTCGGTTTGCCACTCGTCGCGCCCTTGTTCCATGGCGTGGCGCACCGCCTCACAAAAAGCGGAGAGCTGGGGATGGGCTCTGGCAATGGCGGCCAAGGACTTGCCCTTCAAGGGCTCCAGATCGGTGCGTAGGATCTGCGCCGCCGCCGCGTTGTGGGTACGTAAGCAATGACGGCCGTTGAAGGACAACACCCCCGAGGACAGGTGCGTCAACACCGTCTGCAAATAGGTATGTTGCATTTCGGCCTCGGCGCGGCTTCGCTTGATCTGGTTTTGCGCTTCGCGAATCTTGCGCGTCATATCATTGAACGATTCCACCAGAATCCCGAATTCATCCCTGCCCTGTACCGGCAGCTGTTTGCCGTAGTCGCCTCGTGCAACCGCGCGCGTGCCGGCCGCAAGATCGCGTATGGGGGCGGACAAGCGGCGCGCGGAGAAAATGGCGGCGGAGGCAGCAATCAACACCGTGAGCAGCGCGACCAGACCGAGCGTGAGCGTGAAGCCGAACTTCAACGGCCCGCGCAAGTAAACCAACTTCTGGTACTCGGCGAACGCGGTCTGCACACTTTGGCTGAGCTCGGCATAGCGTGCGGGCAGCGGTTGCAAGGCCTGCAGAATGCGCAGCGGCGCACCGACCTCGCGTGGCGTCACCGCTACCACCACTCGCAGCTGCAGATCGCCCCGTCGGATCGCATCGAGATTGGCGTAATCCTGACCTTGACGAACCTGAACGAGAATGGCGTCGCTCGGCCGATTGGGTACGAGCTTGGTTGCGCCCGGGCCCGCCTCACTGCTTGAGGCGACAATGCGTCCCTCCTGTGAAAGCAAGGTGAGCTCAGAAATCGCATACTTGTCCCGCAGGAAATCGAGCGCCGGTACCGCCAGCTTGCCCGGGTTGTCCTCGAGCTCGATGGCGATCGCTCGGGTGTTCTTGAGCAGCTCTTTCTTGCTAGCATCCAGTGCGGCACGTCCGACTGCCAGCGCATCATCGAGCGCCTTTTCGGTCTTGACGTCGAACCAGCTGTCGATACCGCGGTTGACGACTTGCAGGGAAAAGATCAGTACGACGGCGACCGGCGCCACCGCCAGCACCGTGAAGATGCCAAGCAAGCGCAAGGTCAGTCGTGAGCCGACGACGCGTGCGCGAAACTGCAGGGCCAGCGTGTAAAGACTGGCAAGGATCATGGCCAGCAGGAACAGGATGCCGAGGATGCTGATAACGAGAAAAACCGAGTACAACGGTCCCAGCAGCGTCGAGCTCTCGGTGGCGACGCTCATCAAGAACAGGGCGCCAAGCAGCAATACCGATAACACGGCAAGCGGGATGGCGCCGGTGGCGTATCGCACTATTGCCGCACGGTCCATACTGTCCAACCGCTATTAAGCCGCCAGCTGAGGGAGGTATAGGCGACCGGGCGCAGGGGTGCCGGCAGGGAGTCCACGTCCAGGCTCGCGCGCACGCGCAGGTAGTATTGGGCTTGGTCTTGCGCGCCGCCATCAAGCGGGAACTTCAGTTCATCGAGAGACCCCATACTCGCCAGTGCCGTTTCCAAGGAGGTGAAACTTTCTATCGCATCTGGATCGCGCCGGTGTCCGGTCACCAGATACTGGCGTGACAGCGCATGGTAACTGATTCGGCGCCGCAACACCCAGTCGTGTAGGCGTGGGTCCCACAGTAAAAAACGCTTCCGGAACATGTCGATGTGGATAATCACCTCGATCGGAATCCCCTTGCGCAGGGCTTCCTCGACCTTGGTTGTCAGTCCGAGCTCGAGCTTACCAGACAGATTGAGCGACTGGTCGGCGATGCGTGGCGTCACTTCGGCGACCTTGAAATCTGCCCGTGCGCTGAGCATCGTCAGCAGCAAAGCGGCGAGCACGATTAAAAGGCCGTTAGCGTTTCTGTAGGCAGGCATAGTAAAAACCATCCATGCCCTCTTGACCCGGCAAGATCTGCATGCCGGGACCTCGGGCCCATGCGAACGGCAGCGGTATTGCCCACGGCGCCGCGTCGGCGTGGTTTGCGAGAAATTCCTGCATCTGCAGCTGATTTTCGCCTGTCAGCGTCGAGCAGGTGACATACAAGAGCTTACCCCCCGGTGCGAGCAGCGGCCAAACGCCGGCCAGCAAGGCCGCCTGCTGCTCGCGCAACCTGCCGATGTCGGCGGGGCGGCGATGCAGTTTGATATCGGGGTGGCGCCGAATGACGCCTGTGGCCGAACACGGGACATCGAGCAGGATGCGGTCGAACGCGCGCCCATCCCACCAGGTGTCGGGCGCGCCGGCATCGGCGACCAGTGCCCGCACATCGAGCTGCAATCGGGCGAGGTTCTGTTCGATCAGGGGCAAACGCAGCGGTTCCTTGTCGAGGGCGACGACCTCGGCCACGGCCGGACAGTGCTCGAGGATGTGACAGAGCTTACCGCCGGGGGCGGCGCACGCGTCGAGAACCCGCTGGCCGGGCTTTAAGTCGAGTAACGTCGCCGCCAGTTGTGCCGCCTCATCCTGAACCGACACCCAACCGTCGGCGAATCCGGGCAGCGCTGTCACTGCAAGCGGTTGCGTCAGCACAATCGCAACATCGCTGTGCGCGAGCGGCGCCGCTTTTATGCCGGTCGCATGCAGCCGCTCCAGGTATTGCTCGCGTGTTAGCTTGAGGCGATTTACGCGCAGCACCATCGGCGGGCGCTCATTGTTGGCGCCCAGAATCGCGCGCCAGTGATCGGGCCAGTCGCGTTGCAGCTCACGCACGAGCCAATGCGGATGGCTGGCGGCGAGGGCTGGATCGGTGCCGATGTCCGCGAGCATCCTTTCTTTCTCGCGTAAGAAGCGACGCAGGCAGGCATTGATCAGCTCCCGCTGCCAGGGTTTGTTCAGCACGATGGCTGCGCTGACGGTTTCCGACACCGCCGCATAGTCCTGGGTGCGCATGTACAGCAACTGATAAAGACCGATCAGCAAAAGCGCGCTCACATCGGCATCTTTGGCACGCATCGGTTTTTTGAGCAGGCGCGCGGCGATGGCTTGCAACTGAATAGCCCAGCGCAGCGTGCCGTAAGCGAGCTCTTGAATCAGCGGCGTGCGCGCGCT
>CAYGAS010000274.1:0-11244 GCA_964347935.1 uncultured Nitrospiraceae bacterium
TCCTTGACCGCCGGGAAATCGTCGTACTTCTTTTTCAAGCCTTGGATCAGATGACCGACCGCCGACATAGTGAACTTGCGTTCCACTTCCTTTTGTTTATCGCGACGCTCCTTGTGCAACCGCGGGATATCTTCAAGAAACTTGGCGAGCTGTTCTTGCAGCTTTCCGATAATCTCCTCTTTATGCCGTCGTTCCTCCGCTGACAGCTGTTCAAATTCCTTCGGCGAAAGCACCTCACCATCGCGAGTCGGCGCTACCGCAAACCCGTGCGGCGTATTCAGGATCACCATCTGTTCCTGCTCAGCCTGCTTCTGGATCTCGGCAAAGGCCTGCTCTTGCTTCTCCTTCAGTTCCTCATCGATCTCCTGCATTTGCGCCCTGTACTCGTCGCTTTCCAGCATCGCCGGTATCGACGTGCGCAGCTCCTGAATCAGTAGCTCCATGTCGTGGCGCAACTGCGCCCCGCGGCCCGCAGGCAGGCGCAGCGCCAGCGGCTTCTGGCGGTCCTCGAAGTTGTGCACATAGCACCAATCATCGGCCGGCGGCTGCGCCTGGGCCTGCTTTTCCAGCACCTGCTGCACCATGGTGTGCTTGCCGATGCCGGCCGGACCGAGGGCGTAAAGGTTGTAGCCATCCCGCTTCATGCCAACACCGAACTCCACCGCCTCTAATGCCCGTGCCTGGCCTACCACTTCGGTCAAAGGCTCAAGCTCGCCGGTGGTTTTGAAGCTGAACTGCTGCGGATCGCACTGGGGGCGAAGGACACGTGCGTCTAGTGATTTGATATCAGGCATAACGAAACATTCGGCTCGCTCTTTCAAATTAAGAAATGGTGGCTTTGCGCCGCCTGACTGAACCGATTTTACCAGAGCTTGCGACGCAAGGCCTGCTTGTCGAAAGACAAACCCGGCGTTGCACCGGGTTTGTAATTTGCCGAGCGACTGCGGTTATTCGACCGTAATGCTGCGTCGCTTGGATTTTTCCAGCTTCGGAAGGCTCAACTTAAGCAATCCATCCTTGAACGTGGCCTTTGCCTTCGACACTTCGATCTCTGCCGGCAACCCCACTGTGCGCGCAAATGCTCCCTGCGAGATTTCGCAGCGATAGTAATCGCCTCTTTCTTGCTTTTCTTCGCGCTTGGTGGCGGCCTTGATCGTGACGGCATTCTCATCCACCGACACGTCGAGATCCTTCTTGTCTACACCCGGGAGCTCGGCTCGCACGATAACTTCATCCTCACGGTCAATCACGTCCACGTGCGGCCATTTGCCCTCATACAAGGCCGGCAGCTCGGCCCACCGAGGGCGTTCCCAACGCAAGGGATGCAGCCACGGACGCGGAAACACCCCGCCGAACATGCGATCCATCATGCGTTCCATTTCATCCAACGGGCTCAATTCGCGCGAAGGGCTAGCCTTCTGCATCTGGCCCCGTTCCTTCTCAGAGACTTTCTCTGCCAATTCTGCCATCTCGACCTCCTACCTTAACCGAACCGAATGCAAAATACTCCGGCCGCTGCAGAGGCCTTTGTCCTTAACCAGTCTCCTCCTTGCGACCGGCTTCCCTTGATTTAAGCTACGCCACTTCGTTCCTAAAACGGTTAATCCTAAGCAGTGGCGATAAAAACGTTCTTTATCCCATGACAATCCGATCCACGCCTTCCCCGACTTCGACGTCGCCCACGATACGCCGCAATGCGTCAAGGTCATGTACGCGAATCTGGTTGCGTTCCTTGGTTAACAGCCCCCCATCCTGAAGCCGAGTCAGTATCCTCGAAACCGTTTCTACCGTCAGTCCCAGGTACTTGCCGATATCCGTGCGGGACATCGCCAAGCTGATCGCCTTCGGACTGTAGCCACGCTCGCCCTGGCGGTCGGCGTGCGTCAACAGGAACGCGGCCACGCGTTGCTCCGCCGTGCGTCGCCCTAACAATAGGCTCTCAACCAGTCGCAACGTCTCGCGACTCATCGTCTGTACGAATCGGTGAAACGCCGGCGGCGACTCGTGACAAAGCCTGGTCATATCGGCGAAATTGAGTATGCAAACGCTTGAGGTTTCCAGGGCCGCGGCACTGCACGGATGTCGTCCCTCGGCGATCGCCTCGAAACCGATAACATCGCCGGGCCGGTGGAACCCGAGAATCTGCTCCTCGCCGTCCTCGGACGTGAGGTAGGTCTTGACCGATCCTGATCGGATCACATAAAGCGCGCTAAAGCGGTCCCCCACGCGAAAGAGGTGGCTCCCGGCGCGCTGCACGCGGTGACGTCCACGCAGACCGCCGGCGAGCGGCTCCCCGTTCGCCTCGACGCTATGACCAATACAACCCCGCCCGAGGCCGCACCTTTCACAAGAGAAGCGGGCACCTTGGAACTCCAGTACATCTCCCGCGCTAATCATCGTTCCCCCTCTCGTGGCGAGGGAACTGTGTCCTGACCACCCACTCGCCACCTTAGTAACTTACTTCCCGCACACGGGAGGATAAACTCGTACTTTCACGAGTCCGGACTGGGGTTGTCCCACAACGGCCGCTGGACCGTGGGGCTTCGGCACCGGTGGGGGGCGGGGGCAGGCGACCCCCCGAACCTGCGGCCAGCCGGATCAGCGTCGCGGCAAGGCCGATTCGATGGTGCGCAGCAACACGTCCTGTTTGAAGGGCTTGTAGAGCACGGTGACCGCCCCGACTTCCTTTGCGCGCGCGGCCAGCGGATGGTCCTTATACGCGGTAATCACGATCACCGGGATGTCGATATGTCGTGCGGCGAGCGCCTGCTGTAGCTCAACCCCGTTCATCCCCGACAGGTGGAGATCAAGCACCAGGCACCCGTCGCTATCGGGACTGTAGCCCTGCAAAAAGGCTTCCGCCGAGGGATATGCGCGTGCATGGAGGCCCGCGGACTCGACCAACAGGCTGACGGCATTACGCACGCCAGCGTCGTCATCGACGATAAAAACAACTCTTTCCGGGGCGTCTGCCGGCATTAATTGTGTGCGCGTCATTGGGGTACGGCTAAACAGTAAACCGTAACTCCCACGGGGGGACATTGACGCAGGTCAAAATCTGCAGGGCTGGCGGGCCCGTGGGAGGCTGGGACCCCGCATCTTCTTATCAACCCTACCGTCGTAAAGGCCTCGTATTGGCCCGATTTGCTGGGGGTATTAAGGCATGCGCGGATCGCTGCCTAGTGCCGGCGTGTGCACCATATTTATAAGCTCGGCAAGCGACCGTGCCCGCATCTTCTTCATGATCTTGCCACGATGGAATTCGACAGTGCGTTCGCTGATTTCCAGATCCATGGCAATGACTTTATTAGCCTTGCCGGCGATCAACATGTGCAACACCTCGCGCTCTCGAGCGGTCAACGTCGCCAGACGGTCTGCAATTCGTGATTCCTCTGCAGACCTGCTGCGCGCTTCAGCATCGCGCAAAATAGCTTGCTGAACCCGATCCAGCAATACTTGGCTGTTAAAGGGCTTCTCAAGAAAGTCCATGGCACCGGCCTTCAGTGCACGGACAGCGGCTGGTACATCGCCGTGCCCCGTTAGAAAAATAATCGGCAGGCGAACGCCTTGCTGGGCGAGCCGCTCTTGCAGATCAAGCCCCCCCATACCCGGCATACGAATGTCGAGCACCAAACAGCCAGGCGCCTCCGGATGATAGCCGGCAAGAAAATCCTGTGCCGATGCGTAAACTTGCACCCGCAGTCCTATCGATTGTAGGAGCGTTTTCAGGCCGCCACGCACCGCTTCGTCGTCATCCACGACAAACACTGTGGGCACAGTCATGGCGAACCGGCATCTCCGACGGGCAATAAAAACCGAATCGTCGCACCCCGCTCTGGGTTAGCTGTTGCCCGGATCCGGCCACCGTGGGCATGCACAATCGTTCGCGTAATCGAGAGCCCCAGACCCATGCCTTTCTGTTTTGTGCTGTAGAACGCATCAAAAATGCGCTCGCCACTCTCCTTGGAAAACCCCTCGCCCGTGTCACTGATGAGGACCTCCACCTCCGGCGGGTCCGTGCTTACTCTACTCGTGCCGATTCTCAACTTGCGGCTCCCCGGGTGGTTTGCCTCCATCGCTTCCACTGCGTTGCGCACGAGATTGAATATTACCTGCTCGATCTGCACTTTGTCGGCGTTGACCCTCGGCAGATGTTCATCGAGCTCAAGTTCGATCTTAATATTTTCGCGTTCGGTCTCATGGTGCAGCATTTCCAACACCCCGTGGACCAGATCGTTGACGTCGATGGACCGTCGTTCCAGCTTTCCTTTGCTGACAAACTCGCGCAAGCGGTGAATGATATCGCCCGCCCGCTGGCCTTCCCTGCTGATCTGCTCAAGCGAGCTCAGCAGGATCTCTTTGTGATCACGGCCCGATTCGAGCATAAGACGGCAAGCATCCGCAAAGCTCACAATGGCTGTCAATGGCTGATTGATCTCATGCGCGAGCCCCGACGCCATTTCACCGATCGAGGTGACGCGGGAGACATGCGCCAACTCCTCCAGGCGTCGCTTGGCCTCGCGCTCTGCTTGCTTGCGCAATGTCACGTCAGCAATCGCCGCGAGCACGAATTTTCCGTGCCCGGTTTCCATCGGACTCAGGCCGATCTCAACCGGAACCTCACTGCCATCCTTGCGCTGCGCGACTAATTCCCGTTCAATGTCCATCCTGCGTGCTCGTGGTGCCTGAAAAAAACGCCGGGTGTGCGTGGCGTGTACCTCACGAAAGCGCTCGGGTACCAGCAGCGTTACGGGCTGACCTATCAGCTCTTCGCGCTTGTAACCGAAAAGCTCCTCCATACGTGGATTGCTCAGTGTGATCACACCTTCACTATCGACCATCAACATGCCATTCGGCGCCGACTCGAATACGCGCTGGAACTGTTCCTGCAGAAGTTTGTACTCGGTAATGTCTTCCTTCACGGCAAGGAAGTGGGTAATCTTTCCTTCAGCGTCCCGAAGCGGAGCGATGCAGGCGGACTCCCAGTACAGCTCGCCGTTTTTCTTGCGATTGTGAAACACGCCGCGCCATTCACCGCCGGCCGTTATCGTTTCCCAAAGATCTTGGTATTCACTACCGTCCATATCGCCTGACTTCAGGATGCGAGGACTCTGTCCGCGCACCTCAGCCAGCGTATAACCCGTCAGTTGCGTAAACTTCGGGTTGACATACTCGATGTTCCCGCTCCTATCGGTGATCATGACCGTACTCGGACTCTGCTCCACCGTTTGCGAGAGTTTACGCAACTCAGCCTCGCGCTCGCTTAGCGTCTGCTCCACGTGCTTGCGCTCAGTAAGATCGATCCCTGTCCCAATCACGTAGCGCACCAAGCCGCCTTCCTCAACGACTGCGGTATTCGTCCAATGAATCCAGCGATACGTCCCATCCTTGGCGACCCAGACATTTTCGTGTTCGTTCGGAAACTGACCGGCCTTCAGCTCGGTAAAAACCGCTTTGACGGGCTCGATTTCTTCCGCGAGCAACAGCCGGTCCCACACGGGCGTGCCCCTGACCTGTTCAGACTTGTAGCCTGTGGCACGCTCGCAGGCGCGGTTGAAGAGCACGATCCGGCCGTCACCGTCCAGCACGACGACCAGTGCGCCCACGACGTCGAGGATAGTCCAAAAAAGCTCGTTCTCCGTTTTGAGCGCCTCGAGTGCCAGGTCGTGTTTAGCGCGCGCTGCCGTCAAGTCAGTCCCCCCCAATGGGGTTGTATTCCTGAAGATATTGCTCACATTATACCGATCAGGTGCAACCACGCGGTATCCGCAGATAGTCCCTAGAGATTTGTATCGCGTGATCGGCGCGATGCTAGGCGAATTCACACCGTCAGCCAGGCGTAACCCTGTCAGCTCTACCGGATTCCTTGCGTTTCGTCAGGATTCCGCTTGCCCTGCGCCACGGCGGCGTAGCCAATTAGTTGAAAAAAGTGCTTTACAGGTGTCAGGCCCGGGCTTGATTGACCTGAATCAATACGGCAACACCGAGGGCAGGATAAATTGCATATGTGGTTGGCGCGTGCACTGATGCCGATCGATGGCGTCACCCAGCCCAAGACGGGTGAACATGGTGGAGCGATTCAAGGACCGCACCGAGGCGGGTCGCAAACTCGCTGACGCGCTCGACAAGAAATATGCCGAGACGCAGGGGATTGTATATCCCTTGCCGCGCGGCGGGATTCCCTTGGGACTGGAAATCGCCCGGCGCCTGCATATGCCGATTGATTTGATCATACCGCGAAAGATCGGGCACCCCTTCAACCCGGAGTACGCTATCTGTGCCGTCTGTGAAAACGGTGGGATGGTGTGTAACGAATGGGAGGTCTCCCAGGTCGATCCCAACTGGTTCCAGCAAAGACTCAAGAGCGAGCGCGCCGAGGCGCGTCGGCGCCGGGAGCGTTACCTCGGCGGCAGAGAGCCGCTGCCGGTCGTGGGCAAAGTGGCGATCCTGGTCGATGACGGCATCGCCACAGGGCTCACGATGCGTGCCGCCATTCGCGACCTGCGCCAGCGTCACCCGGCGCGCATTGTAGTCGCCGTGCCGGTGACGCCCAAAGATACAGCGGACCTCCTGGCGCAAGAGGTTGACGAACTGGTCGCGCTCGATATCCCCGATTTCTACCTCGGCGCCGTTGGCGCGTATTACGTGGATTTTCCGCAAATATCCGACGATCGCGCGCTTGAGTTGCTACAACTTGCCGAAGGCGAACTCCGCCAAAAAGAGCATGGACCCTGATTGGGCACCGCCAAAGATACTGCGTATAGCTTGCACATGACTGACAACGATCACGAACAAACCGTCCAAATAATCTTGGAATCGGTGACTCATAGTGGATCGCTTGGCATATCCGGAGGTGCTCAAGCGATCGTGCTGTTCGCCCATGGCAGCGGCAGCAGCCGGCTGAGCCCGAGAAATGCGTTCGTCGCCCAGACCTTGCGCGCAAGCGGGCTGGCGACACTCCTGTTTGACCTGCTGACGGAGGATGAAGACCGGATCTACGAGACGCGTTTCGACATCGATTTGCTCACGCATCGCTTGCTGAGCACCACTGAGTGGGTGAAACAGCAGCCGCGGTTGCGGCATCTATCGCTGGGTTACTTCGGGGCCAGCACCGGTGCTGCGGCGGCCCTCAAGGCCGCCGCAGCGCTCGGCCCGACAGTTCAGGCGGTCGTGTCCCGCGGCGGGCGTCCTGACCTGGCGAAGTCGGACCTGCCGGCCGTGCAGGCCGCGACCCTGCTGATTGTAGGTGGCAATGATGAGGTCGTGCTTGCGCTCAACCGTCAGGCATATGCCGAGTTGCACACCACCAAAGAACTAAAGATTATCCCTGGCGCGAGCCATCTGTTCGAAGAGCCGGGCACGCTGGAGGAGGTGGCGCACCTCGCGACTCGCTGGTTCCACAAGTATTTGACAGGGGCGGTGCAGGCTGCACGCTAGCGCATATGTCGTCAGTAGATGGTGAACAAACGACACGTCCTGGTGCGACGATGAGCGGCGAACCGCTGGATCATCGAGGCATAACGCTTTCACTCGAAAGCAAGGTTGCAGCGCTCAAGCACCCGACGACCTACCCCGACCCGCCGACGCAGGTGGATGTTATCGAAACCCATATGTCGTGGGTGTTTCTCACGACCGATTATGCCTACAAGCTAAAGAAGCCCGTGCGCTACGATTTTCTGGACTTCAGCACGCTAGCTGCGCGCCGTCGCAACTGCGAGGAGGAAGTGCGCCTCAACCAACGGCTCGCGCAAGACGTCTATCTGGGTGTCGTGCCGCTCGCGACCGACGCGGCTGGCAAGCTAATTCTCGAAGGGACCGGTGAGGCTGTCGAATGGCTGGTCAAGATGCGCCGCTTGCCGGCCGAGCGCATGCTGGAGTACATGATCACCCGCGGCACGGTGCGCGCAGAGGACTTACACGGCGTGGCCACCATGCTCTCGAGGTTTTACAAGCAAAGTGCGCCGATCAACTTGGACGGCAAGCGTTACCACAGCCAGCTTGAGTGCGACATCGAGTACAGCCTTCGCGAGCTGGGCCGACCGGTTTACCAATTGCCCGCGCGGCTCATCACGATCATACGCGACGCGGCGCGCGGACTGCTCAGGGGCGCGCCGGCACTGTTCGAGACCCGAGCCGAAGAAGGCAGGATCATCGAGGGCCACGGTGATCTCAGGCCGGGACATATCTGCCTCGGTGCCAAGCCTGTTATCTTCGACTGCCTCGAATTCAATCGGCAATTCCGTATTATAGATCCCGCCGATGAGCTCGCCTTTCTGGCCATGGAATGTGAACGTCTGGGCGCGGCTTTTGTGGGCGAAACCTTCTTTCGCGTCTATCGCCAGATCACGGGTGACGATCCGCCGCCTACGTTGATCGACTTCCACAAGACATCGCGCGCTTGCCTGCGCGCAAGGCTCGCGATCTGGCACACCCATGAGCTCGAAAAAAGCGACTGGCCAAAATGGCAAAAGCTGGCTGACAGTTACCTACGTCTCGCTGCGACCTACCAATAATTCGACGACCGAACCCCCCGTGTGAATGCGCCGAATCGCTTGGGCAAAAAGCCCGGCCGTCGACAGCACGACAAGCCTTCGCTGCGCCACGTCGGGATCAAGCCTGAAGGGGACGATGCTGTCGGTGATGATTATGCGCTCGAACTCATCACCCGCCAGCAGACGGTTCGCATCGCCTACGAATAGGCCGTGCGTGGCGACCGCATAGACCTGTGTGGCACCGCCGTCCAGACACGCCTTGGCAGCATGCAGCAGTGTGTTCCCCGTGCTGATCAGATCATCGACAATGACGACGACACGACCCTTCACCTCCCCGGTCACGCGCCCAAGGCTGAGCAGGCCTTTGGCCCGGGCCTTGTCCAGGAATGCCATCGCCGGCTCCTGCTTTCGAACAGCGGCCAGGGTCTGGCGAAAGCGCTCGGCACGCTTGATACCACCGACATCCGGCGAGACGACGGCAATCGACGCGCCCGCGCCGACCGCCGATGTCAAATGGTCGGCAAACAGCCGGTTTGCATCCAGATGCTCGGTGCGACAGCGGAATGCATTCTCAAACGCCGCCAGATTATGCACCTCGAGCGCCACGACGCGGTCGACGCCGACGGCCTCTACGAGCAAGGCGATATAACGCGTGGTCACGGGGTCGCGCGGCTGCGTTTTCCTGTCCTTGCGTGCATACCCTAAATAAGGAATGACCACATTCACCCGCTGTGCCGATGCATCGCGTACGGACCCAGCGAAAAACAATAGCCGACAGAGTTTGTCATTGACACTCTGTGTCCCATCCCCGTACAGCGATTGGATGATAAACACATCCTTTGCGCGAACGCTGACCAGCGGGCGCGATTTGTGCTCCCCGTCCTCGAACTCACGCTCCTCGTGCGCGCTCAAGGACATACCCAGGCGCTGGGCCACGCGCTCGCCAAAGGCACGCGTCGCATTCAGCGCAAACAGGACAAGGTTCTGGGTGTTCATGCGCTTTCTGTGCTGCGCCCAGGATTGTCGCTCAACCTCCTTGCGTACATGATAAAACCCTGTCTGGCAGCGGGGTTGATCGAGGTCAATGTTCGCCCGAAAAGGCGCCGGGACAATGCAGTTTGCACTGACATATTATGAGCGCGCTTAGCCCATTCGACACTCATGCGGCGCACTACGACGCCTGGTTTTCCGAACATCAGGCGATCTACGAATCCGAGTTACAGGCACTGGGCCGCTTTATCCCCGCACAAGGGCTCGGTCTCGAGATCGGTGTCGGCACGGGGCGTTTTGCCGCACCGCTGGGAGTCGCGATTGGCGTCGATCCGTCGGCGGCAATGCTCGCCTATGCATGTGCGCGCGGCATTTGCGTTGTCCAGGGTCGTGGCGAGGCATTGCCCTTTCGGGACGCGGTGTTCGATTATGCGCTTCTGGTCACCACCCTGTGCTTCGTCCGCGACGTCACCGCGCTGTTAGCGCACACCCGGCGTGTGCTCAGACCCGGCGGGCGCGTGGTGATCGGCTTCATTGACCGCAACAGCGCTCTCGGTCAGGCTTATGTGAAGCGGCAAAACGAAAGCGTGTTCTACCGCCAGGCGACCTTCCGTGCCGCGCCGGTGGTCGGGAGGCAGTTGGCCAATGCCGGATTTCGGCTGACAACATGGATGCAGACACTCACGCGCCCGTTGCCGCAGATTACAGCGCCCGAGCCGGCACGTCCGGGCTATGGGCAGGGCGCCTTCGTCGTCGTGGCGGCAACCGCCTAAGGCAACCCCCGCTTGCCGATGGGACCGTTTAGTCGAGCTTGAGAAATGGGTAGCGTTGCAAGTCGCCACGCCGCCAGATCGCCAATCCGGCGCGCTGGCCGACCGTCTCGATCACGATGATGGCGTCCGGGTCCTCGAAAGTGACGTGCCCCGGTGTTCCCACCCGCTGGAGTTGCTCGAGCAGAAAACCATCGAGGAAGCGCTCTTCGTCCTGACTCGATAGACGCCCCTTGAAACCCCGGCGGTGCATGCGCACGTGAAATCCCCTGCCAGCGAGCTCGGGAATCCAAGCCAGGACCGACTCCTTGGCCTTCATCTCGAATTCCTCCGGACTCTGAAAGCCAAAGCTAGTGCTTACCGGCACGACGCGCGCGAGCGATAAACGCGCTTTTTCGTCGATCATGAGGCGCTCTTTCAGCTCTTCCAGCATGCCTTCGACGTCGGCGACGTGTACCGTCAGCACATTGTAGAACTCGGTACGGCTGACCGGCCCGAATTCTTCCAATATTTGTCGGGCGTGCTTGTAGCCCCGGTCATATGTGCTGACAACGACATTCCACTCGGACATGGTATCCGTGGATAGCAGACGTCGATAGCGGCGTCTTTGATGTGAATCAAGGGAACACGGTGCGATTGGCCAAATAATAATTACGCAGGGAGGTAGAGGTGTTCAGCAAGCGCTTTACGCTCTTTCGGCTCTTGGGATTCGAGATCAAGATCGATCTCACTTGGTTATTTCTCGCCCTGTTGGTCACCTGGACATTGGCCAAAGGCGTGTTTCCGTTCTATTTTCCCGATCTCGCCGCCTCGAGCTACTGGTGGATGGGCGCGAGCGGCACACTGGGGCTGCTCGTCTCGATCGTTTTCCATGAGCTTTGCCATTCTCTCGTGGCACGGCGTTACGGGCTGCCCATCAAAGGCATCACCCTGTTTATTTTCGGCGGGGTCGCCGAGATGGAAGAGGAGCCCCCCAGTCCCAAGGCCGAGTT
>CAYGAS010000275.1:0-2923 GCA_964347935.1 uncultured Nitrospiraceae bacterium
GTCGGCAACATTGACGCCGTTGATTCGTACTTCACCGTGATCGGGATCGATGAAGCGCGCGGCCAATGACAGCAGCGTGGATTTGCCGGCGCCGTTAGGGCCGACCACCGCCACGACCTGTCCTGGCTCGGCAACGGCACTGAAGTTTCGCAGGGCGCCGATGACCGTGACCTTGTCAAACACGAGCTGCCCGGCGCCTTTTGTCAGTGGTGTGGCGTCCTTGGCCCGCCCGAAGTGCGCCGGCATGTCCAGAAACTCTAGGATCTTTCTGCGGGACACACGGGCATAGTGCCAGTACTCGTAGGTGCGGCCGAGATCACGCAGTGAGGGCGCCAGCAGCGCAACCACCGCCATCGCGGCCACAATAGCGCCCGGGGTCGCCCGCCCGGCAGCCACCTCGTTGACCCCTAGAAGCAACGTGCTCGCGGTGGCAACTGCCGCCGTTCCCTCGGCGATTGCACGCAGTTTGCCGGTCACCTGGGCGCGCGCAATCATCGCTTGTTTGAGGCGCCGGCTCTGACGGCCGACGCGACGGCGCTCCCGGCGCGCCTGGCCGAATAGCTGTACGACGGCCATTGAAGCGATCTTCTCGCTTACGTTGGCGGCGAGCTGGGAACGACGTCGACGCGCCTCCACCACGGCGCCTTCTATTTGTTTGCCGGCCAGCAGGTTCGTCACTGCACCAGCGAACAGAACAATGCTCGCTCCTGCAGCGAGCACAGTGTTGAGCATCGCCAGCGCGAGCAGGACACCCGCAGCCATGACACCGGCGACGACTAGGCGGGCGTATCCCAGGCTTACCCATTGACGCAGTGCCGTCAGGTCGCCGACGAAGCGCAGCATCAGGCTGCCTTGCTTGCGTTTTTGCAGCATGCGCGGTGCCAGCATGCTGAGTCGATCGAAAAGCGCTATGCGCACCTCGCACACATAGTCCTGCCCCAGATGTTCTGCGTCCACGCGCTCGAACATACGCAGGCAGGCGCTGACAGCGGCGGTGCCGATCAGACCCGCGCCGACCCATAGCAACAGGGGATCGAATTTTCCACCTGCGGTGATTAGTTGGTCGAACCCGAGCTGAATCAGGAATGCCGTGCCGATGGCTGCGCCGGCCTGAGTGACGCCGTTGCCAATCAGTCGTGCAAGCAGTGTGACCCGTCGTCCCTTCAGTAACAGTGGCATAGTCATCAGACGGCCTCGGCCGTAGCCCAGCTCGGTGACTGCCGCGCAAGGTTGGCAACGGCGCCGGGTTCCATCAGGGCGTCCTTGTCTAGAACGGGCAGGTCTACGGCCTCCTCGGTTTCGCGGATGGCAAGCGGCGAGGCCGTCAACACGCCGCTGACACCAAGCACGTTGATGCCGTAGCGTTGCAGCCATTGCACGCCCGCTGCGGCGCCCATGGCGTCGGCGGCAGCGAATACGATGCCGTCGATCCTGCTGGTGAAACACGGCGCTTTGATTAGCGCAGCGGTTTCCTGCTGGAACAATCCGTCAGCCAACTCAAGCACGATCGCTTCCGCGCCGCCGGCCTGCAAATGATTGATTAGAGTCGTCGCGATTTCTTGGACCTGCTTTGCTGGCGCGCAATAGGTCGATGCGAGGCCGGCGTCGGTAAAGTCGACCGCTTCATGAACGCCTGCGTCCTTCATGGCCCAGACGTCGCCGCCTGCCCCCGTTCCAGTTATCTTCGCGGCGCCGACCTTCAGTCCTGAACGCGCCAGCCCCCGTGCGAGGTAGGCGGCCGAGGTCGTCTTGCCGGCGTTCATCGACGTGCCGACCACCGCGACCGTGAGCGGCCTGGGATGTCGATCCCCTTTCCGCGCCACCGTCCAGTCGGCGAGGTTGAGGCGTCGACCGCGGTGGTCGCCAATTAGACCGACCGGAGTGATCTCGGTCGGCGCCTTGATCTTGCTGTGCTTGCACAGCATGCGTGCGGCAATCCCACCGGCGGCGACGAGATGACACGGTCCCAGGTTGGCGGGCACCAGGGCCTCGAATTGGTCGGGGGCGTAGCGGTTGCCATAGCAGACGATGATATCGTCGCCCTCGTACAGGCTGGCCCGGCGCCCGCTGGCGAGCTCGAGGCGACCGTGTTGCCGAGTTCGTGTGACGCGCGCCAGCACTAGATCGCCGGCACGAGGTTTCAGGTCCCCACTCAGCAGGGTTGCCATCTGACCCACAGGTACGCGGCGGGGGGTGTAGGCGAGCTTCGCCTGCGCGAGGCGGGTCGTGCTAAGTGGGGCGACATGGGCACTGCGTGGATGCTCGAAACCCATTTCGATGAGTGTCAGATCATGTGTCGATTCATTCATAGTGGCGATTCCATATCTTTGCTTACTTGGCGATAGCGTCCCTACCGGCCTGCGATAGGATGATGCTCTACGATGGGAAAAATATCCCAGTCGTCCGTTCGGCGACATAGAAGCGAGGTGGTCCCTAGGTCAAAGCCAGGTGAAAACCGGCCGTACGCAGGGGGCCCCTCCGCAACCAGGATCGGCGCTGACGGATCGAAGTCACCGGTGGGCGAGGGAGGTGGGAAGAGGGTCGGCAAGTCGAATGGGTTGCCGCCAAGAAAACAGGACCGATCGTGCCGGTCCTGTCTTGAAACCATCCTCCATGCCCGGGCGTGGAGGATGGAAAGGGGCAGTTATTATTGTGCTGGGGGTTCCTGCGCTTGCGTTACGCAAAGGGTCCCCCTCATGACAGAGGGCGAGCTTCTCGTTGACTTCAACGTTCAGGGCTACTTGGATGCCAGTACTCCCTCCAGAATGGTGGTGCCTGCCACCTGGACTGTTTAGCGAGCGGTTACCAATTCAGGTGGCAAGCTTGTAGCCAAAGCCCTTGATCGTTTCGATGCAGGTAGCGGCTCCGGGCTTTTCCAACTTTCCGCGCAGGAGGTGCACGTATTGTTTGACATCACTCGCAT
>CAYGAS010000276.1:0-3700 GCA_964347935.1 uncultured Nitrospiraceae bacterium
CGGCAATGATGCGGGATGTCGCACCGCTGCTGGATGAGGCTGGGTTCGAGGCGATCGACCTGGTCGGTGGCGCTGTCTTTGACGTTTGCGTGCGCTACCTGCGCGAAGACCCGTGGGAACGGATGCGGATCCTGAGCGGTTGGGTCAAACAGACCCCGTTAATCGTTCATCACCGCGGGCAGAGTCTCTTCACCTTCGAGTTGTTTGCCGACGACGTAGTGGCGCTGACCGCCGAGCGTATGATTGCCAACGGTATTCGCTACCACACGACTTACGATGCGCTCAACGACATGCGCAATCTGCAGGTTCCCGTCAGTGCAGCCAAGCGCGCCGGCCTTTATGTAGTCGGTGGCTTTGTGTATACCCATAGCCCGGTGCACACCGATGCCTATTACGCGGGCAAGATCGGCCAGCTCGTGAAGCTGGGCGTCGACGGCGTGTTCTTGAAAGATCCGAGCGGCCTGCTGACACCCGAGCGCGCGGCGACGTTGATACCGGCCGCTAAGCGGGCGTGCGGCACATTACCGTTGCAGATCCACACGCACTGCCTGTCGAGCCTCGCTCCGTACGTGTTGGCCCGGGCGATCGAATATGGCGCCGATGCCGTGCACACGGCAACGTCGACGCTGGCAAACGGCGCTTCGCATCCGGCGACCGAGACTTTCGTGCGCAACGCGCGGCATATGGGCTTAAGCGTTGACGTCGATCTGAGCAAGGTGGAGGCGGTTGCCGAGCGCCTGCATTACATCGCCGAGCGCGAGGACCAACCGAAAGGGGTTCCGCTTGAATACGATGCCTTTCATTTTCACCACCAGGTACCGGGCGGGATGATCTCGAATCTTAAGTCCCAGCTCGCAACCCTCGGCATCGAGCATCGGCTCGAGGAAATTCTACAGGAGGCCGGCCACGTGCGGGCCGACCTCGGTTATCCGATCGTGGTGAGCCCGTTCGCGCAATTTATCGTCACTCAGGCGGTGCTGAACGTGATGGGCAAGCAACGCTACGCGACCGTGCCAGACGAGGTGCGCAAGTATGTCCTCGGCCACTACGGCGAGATCGCCGGTCCTATCGATCAGAATCTCTATGACCGCATCACCAACGGCGCCAAGGCGGTCACCGACCGCCCCGGCGAGTTGTTGGATCCGGCGCTTCCGCGACTGCGGCGCGAACGCGGCCCATTCGCTTCCGACGACGATTTGTTGTTGGCCGCTTATTACGGCAAGCGTGAGTATCGGGCGCTTAAGGACGCCGGGCCCATCAAGACCGACTACCCGCTGGCGGGCACGCCGTTGTTGACGCTCGTCAGAGAGATCACGGCGCGGCGCGACGTCAGGTCATTTCAATTGAGCAAGCGCGCGTGAGCTCCAGTGAAAAATGCCAACCAAACGCATGGCTTGCGTGAGCCAATGTATAGAAGAGGGTGAATCATGACCAAGCCAGCCATCATTACTGTCGCCATTACCGGGTCCCAGCCGCGCAAGGCCGACACGCCGGCGATTCCCGTCACGCCTTCCGAGCAGATCGAATCCACGCACGAGGCGTACGAGGCCGGGGCGGCGCTGGTCCATATCCACGTCCGCAATGCCGATGAGTCGCCGGGTTCGGATCCCGAGCGCTTCGCGCAGGTGCAGGCAGGTGTGCGCAAGCACTGCCCGGGCATGATTATCCAGTTCTCCACCGGCGGGCGCGGGCGCACGCAGGAGGAGCGCAGCAAGGCACTGTACCTGAAACCCGATATGGCCTCGCTTGCGACCGGTTCGGTCAACTTCGCGAACCGAATCTACGAGAACCCGCCGCAGCTCGTCGACAGCCTTGCGACGAGCATGTTCGAACATAACGTCAAGCCCGAGATCGAGGTGTTCGACGTGGCGATGCTGT
Source organism: uncultured Nitrospiraceae bacterium (assembly GCA_964347935.1). GTDB lineage: Bacteria > Pseudomonadota > Gammaproteobacteria > Acidiferrobacterales > SPGG2 > SZUA-472. Next base: position 1,879 of record CAYGAS010000276.1, read on the forward strand.
ACAACGCCAAGACTCTCGTCGATCGCGGCTTGATTCGCGCACCCGTCCACGTTCAATGGGTGCTCGGTATTCCCAATGCCTTGCCCGTACGCAAATCGGTCGTCGAGTTCCTGATCTCGGAGCTGAACGACATCTTGCCCGGTGCAACTTGGGCGGCCGCCGGTATCGCTCGCCACCAGCTGGAGGTCAACCGCTGGACGCTCGAGCTTGGCGGGCATCCGCGCACGGGTCTCGAAGACAACATCCGGTTCGACAAGACGCGTCTGGCCAAGAGTAATGCGGAGTTGGTGGCCCGTGTCGCCGACACCTGCGCCGAGTTTGATCGGCGGCCGGCGATCCCAGCCGAGGCGCGTGAGATCCTCGGCCTGGCCGCGGCGTGAGCACGCTAGCCTTATCGCGGCCGGCGACGCCGTGATACGATCGCTGCGATCGGGACCAGATATCAGTAGAGAAAGATGAATAAAGATCGATTCGGCAATACCTACGCAGCCGGCCTTCCGTATGCGCGCGGCAAGCTGATTACGAGCACGCAAGACGACATCGCCAAGTTGCGCAGCGCCTGGAAGTGGATCGAGCTACGTATAGCGGAACAGGGCGAAGGCGCCGTGTTCAATCTGAGCGGGCTCGAGCGTCGGCTGCCCTGTGAAGCCGAAGACCTGGGACTGCTCGACGACGAGATCGCGCCCGCGATTTACGACCCGCGACTCACCGAGTTGGCGCTGGAGCACTTCGGCGGCACAGCGGGCAGGCATGGCATCATGTTATGCAATCGTCAGACTGCGGCGCTGTTGGTGGCGACATTGATCATGGTCCGGCCCGGCAGCACCGTCATCGGCGTGTCGGCGAGCTACAGTCACCCCGCCGTGACACGCGCCGCCGCACGCGCCGGCGCCGATTTTGTAGACACAGTCGGTGCCGATGGATTCGAGGAAATTTTGAAAAAGACCGGAGATGTGTCGCTGGTCGTGTTGACACGACTTGCGGTCAGCTACGAGATTCTGCCGATCGATCAGATCAAGCGCATCGTGACGTTGGCAAAACAAGTTGGGGCAAGGATTCTGGTGGATGATGCCGGTGGGGCACGCGTCGGGCCGGCGATGTTCGATCAGCCGCGCTCACTCGAGCTCGATGTGGACGTAGCCTGCACCGGGCTCGACAAGTACGGCACCATCGGACCGCGTGTGGGTCTGCTCGGCGGTCGTGCGGAGCTGGTCGACCGGATCCGCGTGTGCGCGGTCGAGTTCGGGGTCGAGGCCCGCCCGATGCTCTATCCGGCCGTAGTCCGTTCGCTCGCCCAGTACGAACCCGAGCGAGTGCGCGAGCTGGTTGCGACGACGAAGGCGGTCGCGGCCGAGCTAAAAAAACTTCTGGGAAATCGCGTCTATGAGACGCCAGTCATCGCCCAGCTGCGCGGCGAGGATATCCTCGAAGTCGCCATGGAACGGGAGGGTTTGAAGGGCGAGCCTGCGATCGTGCCCTACGAGGCGACCGCCGCCTTGGCGATGCTGCTATTGCGTGATCACGGCATCTTAACGGTACACTTTGCAGGCTTGCCGCCGGGGACATCGGCGTTGCTGATCAAATTCCTGCCGCCCGAGACGGTGCAACGTTTTGGTGGTGCGCGCAAGCTCGCGTTTGCCTTCGATAGTGCCATCGACACTCTTGCACGGATGATCGCTAAGCCCGAGGATGTTCGACAACTGCTTTTCGATGTGCCTGTTCCCGCAATGACAGCTATAGCGCGCTCGGCTCGCTAAGCTAAAGCTGTGCTCGAGCTGACGAGCACGTTAAGCCCCATCGCGATACCGGTCTCAGCGCCGGC
>CAYGAS010000277.1:0-3745 GCA_964347935.1 uncultured Nitrospiraceae bacterium
GACCTTCTTATATGCGCCTGTGTAGCCGAGGCCTCCGAGACCACCGACTTGCGGTTACTTGTAGAAGATATGCTTGCCGACCTTGGCAATCGGTTTCTTTGTTCTCGCCCAACTGGGCCTGATTCTCTTGGAATGATAGAAAAGCGCACCGTCGACTTGTGCGACATGTTTGCCATGGTAAACGACTGCAGCCACTTCGCGGGCGTCCTGCCAGCTACGCCCGTCGGGTGGCGGGCGCGTATCGAACTCCGTCCAGGAGAAGGCCGCTACGTGGCGGCCGCGTATGACATCCCAGTTTTTTTGAAAAACCACTTTACAGACCGTATTTGGGTAGCGCCTCGAGGCAACCCGATTCATTGTCACCTCGGCGACAGCGTACTGGCCCGCCATGGGTTCGCCGCGTGATTCGTGATACACGTTTAGCGCGAGACAGTTCAGCTCTTGCGCATGGTTTGGAGCGCCAAAGAAGAAATAGATTACAAGGCCAAGTGCGGCAAGAGGGACCCCTAGTGTCAGGAAAAATACGAGCTCACCCTTATCACGTGTGTGCCAGTATAAAAGCAGGCGGTGCCATCCATCAGAAAGCGGTTTAGGGGCGCGCCATGCGCGTGCTTTGCGAAGCAGCGTGTCAAGCATGTCACTACGGCACAAGGGGGGTGTTGTCCTTCAATCATGATATTAGCAGTCTGTTTGGCAAGCGAAGGCGGACAAGCGGTACCGCCAGCCGGTGTCAAAGGAACGGACTTGCAATGTTGGCGCAAGGTCCCCGTGGCGAAGCGAAAGAGCCACCGCAGGTGCGACCCAGCGAGAATTGTCAACCTCATGTGCGGAATATCCGCGTCGGACAAGGTGGGGGCGTCAACGGGCAGTCTGCAAAGGCCACGCGTAGCGAGCGCGTGCTTGACTATACTTTCAGGCATAGACGCCTAAAGCGGGAATGCACCCCGTTCCTACCGTGAGAGGTGGAAAGTCGCATGGTCGATCAAAAGCTCCTGAAAAATCTCGTGCCCTTACACAATCTCTCCGAGGGTAACCTCAAGCGCCTGGCAAGTAAGCTGATCGTCGAGCAGCTCGCAAACGGTACCGTCATCTGCCGCGAAGGCGATCGCAATGACCATTCCATTTACCTGCTGGAAGGTGGCGTAGAGTTGTCATCGCAATCCACGACGATGAAACGGGTCCTGCAAGGGGGAACCGAGGAAGCCTGTTATCCGATGGCCAACTCACTGCCGCGGCAGTTCACCGTTACTGCGACGACCAAGGCCAAGATTATCCGCATCGATACACGCAAACTCGATCGTGCGGTTGTGCTGAACGAGCTGACCACAACCATTACCAGTGTTCATGATGGCCAAGCACGCAAGCTCGGTGGCAATACGGAATGGCTGGAAGAGATGTTGAGCAGCAAGGTGTTTAGCAAGCTGCCACGGGCCAAGATTACCCCGCTGATGTTGCGGATGGAGGTGGTATCGGTCAAAGCGGGACATGTGGTTTTCAAGCAGGGGGATCCGGGCGATTACTATTACGTCGTTAAACGCGGCCGCTTTAACATCTCGCGTAAGGAACCACAGGGCAAGGTGAAAATCGTCGGTGAGCTGAATGCTGGTAGCGTGTTCGGAGCGGAGGCGCTGATTAGCGGGCAGACTCGGGATTCTAGTATCGTCGCTATGAGTGACGGATCACTGATGCGTTTGTCCAAACGCGACTTCGCCGAGTTGCTGAAGGCGCCGCTACTTACGTTTGTGGTTGCAAGTGAAGCCCAGCAGATGGCGAACAAAGGGGCTGGGTTACTAGACGTCCGTCCGGCGGCGGAATACCGTGCAAAGGCACTACGCAACAGCATCAACATACCGATATCGCAACTTCGTGCAAAGTTGGGCACCCTCGATCAAAAGCGGGCCTATATATTATGTTGTAACACCGGCGTTCAGAGCGAAGTGGCGGCGTTTCTTATGGCAGAGAACGGCTTTGACGTCTATGTGCTCAAGGGCGGCTTGCAGGCAACGGGTAGCTAAAAAAGACGAGAAGTGAGGTGCGAGAACCAAGGCGATGGACCAGAGTCGGAATAATACAGCGGTAAGGTGCAATGGTCGCTTCTGGCCGTTTTGGTGCTATCATACCGCCAATTTTCTAGTCGGTTGACTGGCCGCTTGTCGGTCGAAAGCGGCTAATCACACTCTCGATCTGATACGGAAACTCTCTTGGGTAAGATAGCAATCGTCAGAGTTTAGATTTCGGCCAATATCGTCCGCACCAATTCGATTGCGCGATCCACGTCGTTGTCATTCGTCCGCCAGTTAGACACCGAGACCCGCATGACGCGCTTATCGTGCCAGGCCGCACCGCCGAACCAAGCGATTCCGCTTGCTTGAATGCGTTCAATGACGGTGTCGGTGCGGCCATCGTGATCCCCGTCGTCGGCCAGGAAGCGGACCAGCCCTTGATTGATTTGCGGCGTGACCACGACCTCGGCGCCCGGGAGCGCGCCGATGCCCGTGACTAGTCGGTGCGCCTGAGCACAACACCGCTCCACGAGCTGGGCGATGCCCGCGCGACCGAGCGAGCGAAGCGCCGCGTACAGGGCAAAGCCACGCGCCCGCCGAGACCATTCTGGCGTCCAGTCCGCCTGGTCGCGGACATCATCGACTTCGATGCGATAACTGGCCGGCTGTGACAGGGCGGCGCGATGCGCCGGTGGGTGGGACACGAATGCGAGCCCCGAGTCGTAGGGGAGGTTGAGCCACTTGTGTCCGTCCGTGGCCCAGGAATCGGCGCGCTCTGCGCCTGCAAGAAGGGAACGCAAGCGCGGGCTGGTGGCGACCCAAAGACCAAAAGCACCGTCGATGTGAACCCAGGCGGCGTTTGCGTGCGCGATGGCGCAGGCCTCGGCGAACGGATCAAACGCGCCCGCATGCAGGTCGCCGGCTTGCAGGCAGACGATGGTCGGTACATTCGGGCATTCACGCAGCGCATCGTCCAGGTACGGCAGTTGCATGCGTTCCGCATCATCACAGGGCAGTAGGCAGATCGCGGCGTCACCGATGCCGAGAAGTCTTGCCGCTCGGATCAAGGTCTCATGCCGGGCGGCCGTGGTCAGTATCCGTATGGCCGGCGCCCCTGCAAGACCGCGCTGTTCGACATCCCAGCCGCGGTCTGCAAGCAACTGGTGGCGGGCGGCGGCCAGCGCCGTCGTATGCGCCATCTGGCACCCTGTGACCAAAGCAAAAGATGCGGATGATGGAATCCCCAGGAGTTGCTTGAGCCATCGCCCGGCTATTTCCTCGGTCATGGCAGCTGCCGGACTGCAGGCATAGATGGCTGCGTTCTGGTCCCAGGTCGAGGTGAGCCAATCGGCGGCCATCGCTGCCGGCAGCGTGCCGCCGATCACCCAGCCAAAAAAACGGCCGCTGGGGGTACCGAGCAGACCCGTACTGACATCACGTACCAGTTCATCGATCACCTGTTCAGGTGCGAGACCGGTCTCGGGAAAGGGTCGATCGAGGGCGGCGCGAAGCTCGGCCGGTGCGGCTGTCGCACAGACCGGCCTATGGGCCAGGCTGTCGATAAACGCGAGGGCATGATCGGTGGTGCGTCGGAGAAGCGAGGTTTCGTTCATAAGCTATGCACTGTGTGTCAGGGATCGTTGTCAAAGCCATCACATTGCCCAGCAGTCAGCGACAGGTCAACTCGAGTCTGCTTGCGAAGCTGCGCCGCCTTCGCGGCGGTGGCGCTCGCCGCAAGCGTG
>CAYGAS010000278.1:0-10611 GCA_964347935.1 uncultured Nitrospiraceae bacterium
CTCGAGATCGTTAGCGTCAACCTGGATCAGGAGCGTGCTCTCGCGCAGACATTCTTACAGCAGTTCCCGGCCAGCTTCACCGTCGTTTACGATCCCGCGGGCGAGCTGGCCACCCGCTATGCCCTGAAGGGGATGCCGACCTCGTTCTTGATCGATCGGCAAGGAAGGGTCCGCTATCACCATGTTGGATTTATTGTCAAGAAGCAGAAGGTCTACGAAGCCGAGATCGAGCAATTGCTGCAAGAAGCAGCTCGCTAGCCATCTAGGGCTCTAATGTCACGAACAGGTGTGTTGTTGATTCTTTTTTGCGGCCTGTTGGTGAACGGCTGTGCAAACCTCGGTGTGAAACCCTGGCAACGTGACTTGCTTGCGAAACCCACGATGCAGCTGGACGCCGATCCGATTGCTTCGTCACTTGACGATCACATCTACTTCAGCAAGGAAGCCTCAAGCGGTGGTCGAAGTTTTGGTGGCGGTGGTTGCGGATGCAACTGAGGAAGTCTAGTTCAATCAAGGCTCCCTTAAGGATTGCCGCCTGCGCGCTGCTCGGTGTAAGTACGTCTGTTGCGGCGGGAGGCGACCCGTGGGAGTTTGATGCTGCGGTTCTTTATTACAGTGAGACTGACAGGGTCACAGCCACTGAGCCCCTCATCAATGTGCGCAAGAACTTCGGCGATGACCGGATCCTGAATCTGCGATTCGTCATAGATTCTCTGTCGGGCGCTACGCCTAATGGTGCGAGCGCTGCCGATCAGGTACAAACGTTTACGACGCCTTCGGGTGCTGGCAGCTACACTGTGTCGCCAGGCGAGACGCCCTTAGACCCCACATTCCAGGACACACGCACAGCGCTCACGGCCCAATGGGAGCAGCCATTTGGACGCTTAACGAAAGGTTCGTTCAGCGCGAATGTCTCGACGGAGTATGACTTCAAGTCGCTCGGTGCGAGTGTGGCTATCGCTCGGGATTTCAATAACCGAAACACCACGTTCTCGGCGGGTCTGGCAGCGGAGTTCGATGTGATCGAGCCCGTTGGCGGCGTGCCGGTACCGCTTGCCTCGATGGCACCGCCGGGGGCTGTGCAACCCCGCCTGGGTGTTGACGACGACAAGACGGTCATCGACGTCTTGCTCGGAGTCTCTCAGATCATCAGTCGGCAAGCTCTCATGCAGCTCAACTACTCTTATAGCGACTCAAGCGGCTATCACATGGATCCCTATAAGCTGGTCAGCGTTCTCGATCCGATCCTTGGCAATCCGGTTGATTACGTGTATGAAAATCGGCCTGATAGTCGCAGCAAGCAAAGCCTGTTTTGGAAGATGAAGTACCACCTAGCGAGGGATGTAATAGATGTCTCCTATCGCTTTCTTTGGGACGACTGGGGCATCAACTCACACACACTGGACTTGCATTATCGCTGGCAGCTCCGCCAGAAGTGGTACCTGGAACCACATGTACGTTTTTATACGCAGTCTGCAGCCGACTTTTACGTCCCAAACCTATTCAGCGCAAGTCCGTTGCCAGCGTTTGCGAGTGCCGACTACCGTTTGGCTGACTTCGATGCTTGGACCGTGGGTCTGAGTTACGGTCAGACACTGTCCAACAAGCATCAGTACAACCTGCGCTTGGAATACTATCAGCAACGTGGCGATGATTTCTTCCCTGAGCTCGATGCCATCATTGCGCAATTTGGCTATAAGTTCTAGCTGCAACACGACCCGGCACGACGGCCTCGGCCCGGGATCGACACCCGCGCCAACCATTGAGATGCAGCGAGCCGACGGCTACTGGCGCGGCCGCTTTCGTGCGATGGGGAGCCCGTGCGAGGTGCTGGTGGACAGTGAGAACGCACTGTTGGCCAACGAGCTGGTGCATTTAGCCGCCAGCGAGGCTTGGCGAATCGAACGCAAGTTCAGCCGTTATCGTCGCGACAACATTGTCCACGCCATCAACAACAGCGCCGGCGCGCGCATCCGTGTGGATAAGGAAACAGCTCGATTGCTAAATTTCGCGCAGAGATGCTTCAATCTGAGCGACGGACTGTTTGATATTACTTCCGGCGTGTTGCGTCGCGCCTGGCGTTTCGATGGCAGCGATAGGGTCCCGTCACAAGCCCAGGTGAAAGCGCTGCTCAAGTACGTCGGCTGGGACAAGGTTGGGTGGAAACGGCCCTATATCACATTGCCGAAGGGCATGGAGGTCGACCTGGGCGGTATCGGCAAGGAATATGCCGTGGATCGCGCGATTTTGCGGCTATGCGAACGGAATCGGGCGAGCGTGCTCGTGAACTTCGGCGGTGATCTCCGGGTCAGTGGACCGCGACCGGGTCGTCGCCCCTGGATCGTGGGGGTCGAGCATTCGCGCGCCGACCAGACACCGCCTCTAGTTTTAGAAATTTATGAGGGCGCGATGGCTACCAGCGGCGATGCCCATCGCTTTCTGGTCCGGGACGGTCGGCGCTATGGGCATATACTCGATCCGCGCACAGGGTGGCCGGTTGACCATGCGCCGCGTTCCGTGACGGTCGCCAGCGTGACGTGCACCGAGGCAGGTATTTTTTCCACGCTTGGTTTATTGTACGGCGCGGAGGCCGAACGCTTTCTCGAACAGCAGGGCGGGCGGTATTGGTGTGTGCGCTGAATTCACGGGAAGCGAGGCAGCACAAATTGACTGATGGCACGGCAGCGCAAGATAATACGGCCTTAGTTTATAATTCATTTGGGCATCGTTGAAATTCATGGGATGTTGTAAACATGGTACCACTTAAGCGGTGGGGACGCCGGCTGGGAGTTGCGTTGGCGATCTTTTTGGTCGTGTCAAGCGCCACCTTTTACTATTGGGTCTATGTTAATCATCGCTTCATGACGATCACCGAAGGCCAGGTGTACAAGTCGGCCGAGATGTCGCCAGCCGAACTTAAGAAAAAGGTGAAAAAGCACGACATACGTACGGTGATCGACCTGCGCCATCCCGGTCCCTGGACGGACGCCGAGCGCCGAGCCATGAAAGAAGTCGGTGTGCGTTACTTCAGTATCCCTTCGCGCCAGGTGCCGACGGATGAGGTTATCAAGAAGTTTCTCACTGTGATGGACGAAACGATGGCGAATCCAGACTATCAAGCCGTGCTCATACATTGCAAAGACGGCACCGGACGGGCGCCACTCTTTTCGAGCCTCTACCGCGTCGAATATGAGGGCTGGTCGAACGAGGCCGCTCGCAACACGATCTATTGGGAAACAGGGATGGGTAACTTCGCGACCGATTCCCGCAAGGGCCAGTATATCCTCGGCTACGTCCGGCGTTCCAAGAATCCCGGTTAGAAACTCCAGCTCAGCACAGTCGGTGGTAGGTCCCCCGTTCGGCGACAGCCGGACGCGATTGTCCATTGCCGGAACCGATCTCGGTGGCGGTGTGCAACCGCAGGGGTTTACAGCTTGAACGGTATATAGAGCGCCACGTCCGGGAGGACGTAAATAATGGCGATACTGCCCAGCATCATTAGCGTAAAGGGCCAAACGCCGGCAATTACATCTTCGATCGGCGTCTTGGCGACGGCTTGGATCACGAACAGGTTCAAGCCCACCGGCGGTGTCACCAAAGCGCATTCGATCATGATGACGAACATGATGCCAAACCAGATGGGATCGATACCCATACCGACCAATGACGGGTGCAGCACGGGAACCATGATGAGCAGCATCGACAGTGCCTCGAGAAAAAACCCCATGACCAGCAGCACTAGACAGACGATCAGCACGAACATTCCGGCCTCGCTGATATTACTGGTGATCGCAAGCGATATGTCTTGGGGGATTCGGTAAAGCGTTATCGCCTTGCCGAATATTTTGGCCCCGGCAAGGATCAGAAAAATCGTGACGGTGGTTTGCATACTTTCGATGACAGCCTCCTTCAGTTGCACCCAACTCAGGCTGCGCAGGAGCCCGACTGTCAGCAGCAAAGCGAGCGCGAAACCGACACCGGCGGCCTCGGTGGGGGTGAACACACCGAGGTAAAGCCCGCCCAATATGCAGGTCGCGAGCACCAGCGTGGGCAAAGCGCGTATGCTCGTTCGCAGCCGCTCGGCGGTGCTTGCGCGTGGTACCGGTTTGAAACCCTTGCCGAAGTAGCTGAAGGCTATGGAAAAGAGAATGAACATTAACGCCAGCAGCGCACCCGGTCCGATGCCGGCCAGGAATAGGTCGACGATAGATTCCTCGACGACGACCCCATAGATGATCATCGGTATCGATGGCGGAATCAGAATACCGAGCGTTCCGCCGGCGGCGACCAGACCGAGAACGAACCGGCGGTCGTAACCCCGGCGCGACATCTCCGGAATCGCCACCGTACCGATGGTTGCCGCGGTGGTGACCGATGAGCCGGAGATCGCCGAAAAGATGCCGCAACTGATGATAGTCGCGACGGCAAGACCGCCAGGCCAGTGGCCTACCCACGATTGCACGGCATTGAACAGATCGCGCCCAACCCCGCCCTTTAAAAGGATGTTGGACATGAGTAGAAACAGCGGCACTGCCACCAGCACGAAGCTGTCCATGGAACTGTAGAGCCCCTGGGGCACCATCAGTGGCGAGAGGTCGGCCAGTAGCAACAGTGTTAGGCCAAGACCCCCGAGCGCGAAAGCGATAGGTACACCGCCGAGCAGCAATACCAGCAAGGCGACGAGAATGAACAGCGCAGTCACGGCGCCGTTGCCACTAGCGCGGCTGTGCCGGCCTACGCTGCCATAAAGCGCCAAGCTCGGCCAGTGCTTGAAACATCAAGGTGCCGAAACCGAGGGGAATGGCGACCTCGGTCATCCACAACGGCACGGTAAGCATGGTCGAGCTGGCACGCTTCAGCGTGATCGACTCTACCATCGATTGCGTACCGTAATAGACCGCCACGGCGCAGAACAGGATTATGATGACAAGCGCTGCCGCCTGCGCAAGGCGTTGCAGCCGCTTATTCAGACGTAGCGTCAGTACCTCGATGACGATGAGTTGCCGGTGACGAAGCACATACGCGGCGGCTAAATAGGTGGCCCAGATCTGGAAGAAACGCGACATCTCCTCGGCCCAGATGGTCGGTGCGAGGAAAACATAACGCGCGACCACCTCGTAGGTGATCATGCCGCCTACCGCAAAGAACATCCAGGCCGCCACCTGGCCGAGGATGTCGCTCACACGGTCGACGAGAGGCCAAAGGGAGGGCGTGGCGGGGCTGTCCCCGCCACGATCTTCAGTGCTCAAAGCTTACGGGCAGCATCGACGAGCTGAGCGCCGAGCGCGCCAGCGTCCTTTATATAGGTATCGACCACTGAGCTCGTCGCTTTGCGCCACTGCTCGAGCTCTGCGGGCGTAATCTCGACGACCTTCATCTTGTCACGGGCGAACTTAAGGGCATCGGCCTCGAGCCCATCCATCTTCTGGCGTAGCTCTAGCTCGACCCGTCGGGCCGCCTTCGTCATGGTCTGGCGCTGCGCTTCGCTGAGGCCTTGCCAGGTCTTCTCGTTGATCAGGACCAGGAACTCGACGTCGGCGTGGTTGGTCACTGAGACATGGTCCATGACCTGATAGAGCTTACGCGAGGGGATCGTGGTCAGCCCTGTCATGCCGGCGTCCACGGTCCCACGCTGGTAGGCGAGAAATTGCTCGGAGCCGGATAGCAGCACCGGCGCTCCATCTACCGCCTTTACGAACTCGCCCAGCAGCTTGCCGAACACGCGCACCTTTTTGCCCTTCATGTCCTCAGGGGTTCGAATCGGTGCGCCCTTGCTAAGAATGATGGCGCCGCCGAAAGCCTGCCACCAAAGCGGGCGTGCACCCGTCTTCAGGATCTCTGCATCGAGCGGGCCGCGAACCGGGCTGTCGGGGGCCGTGGCTTTGGCCACAAGCTGCGAGTTCGGGAACAGAAAAGGTACATAGAAGATATCGACGGCCGGGATCGTGCCGGCGAAACGCGTAATCGAGGCGACACCCATTTCGATTGCACCGGTGGCGACCGCTTTCGGTACTTCTTTGTCCTTGTAGAGCTGGGCCGAGGGGTAGATCTCGATCTTGAGCTCGCCCTTGGTTTCGCGTTCCACCTCGGATTTGAAGTCGAGCAGGTTTTGTCCGAGGTGGTGCTTGAGCGGAAGCTGCAGTGTTACCCGCAACACCTTTTCTGCGTGTACTGCGGGAGCGTTAAACGCAACGACCGCAAAGACCGAGATGGCTGCAATAAAGGTTTTCATGTTCATCCTCCGAGACGCTTTATTTCCTTATGGAGCACGATGGTGCCGACCGGTCGAGCGGTGACGCCGGTATGTCCCGCCGACCCGGCGCGACACTAACCTGTTTTACCACCGTGCTCAAGCGCCGTCGCCGACGTTGCGCGTGCCATGCCTTAGCCGCCCACGCGCAGGATAATGACGCCGCCCGCGACACCGACGGCCGCCAGCACCCGGCGCCGTCCAAACGGCTCACCGAGGAGGGTCGTACCGATGATGGCGGCCATTACCACGCTGGTCTCGCGCAAGGCCGCGATGGGTGCCATGGCGCCCAGGCTCAGGGCCCAGATCACGGTGCCGTAGGCACCGAGTGCGAGTGCCCCGCCGAGCGCTCCCGTGCGCCATTGCGCTTTCAGCACGGCACCTGCCGTACGCCACCGCAGCAGCAACGCCACCGCCATCAAGGGCAGGCAGTCAAGCGCGAATAGCCAAGCGATGTAGGCCGGGGCGTTGCCCGACAGCCGCGCGCCAGTGCCGTCGACCAACGTATAGCCGCCAATCATGAAACCTGTGCCCACTGCGTACAACACCGGTTTCAGCTCATGGCGTTGTTGCCAGCGCCCGTCCAACGCCAAGCTGGCAACGCTTAGCGAGATCACCAAGACACCGGCAATCTGGCCGTAGCTCAACGCTTCGTCGGCAATAGCACCGGACAGTAACGCCACTACCAGCGGTGACACGCCGCGGGCAAGGGGATAAACATGACTCAAGTCGCCGACACGGTAGGCTTGTAGCAACAGATAGTAATAACCCGTGTGAATAATGATAGAAGCGACTATATAGCCCCAGCTCGCCGGATCCGGTATGCCTACCCAGGGAAGTGCTGCGACCGCGCCCACGGCGCTGAAGAAATTAACGATGGCAAGCTCGGCTAGACGGTCATGGCTTCTCTTGATGAGCGTATTCCAGGTCGCATGCATAGCCGCAGCCAGCAGGACCAGGAGGGTGAGTTGAAGGGTCATTACTTTGTGAGGCGTGAGGGGTGCGAGGGCTAATTTGCCAGCGTAAGGGGAAGCCGTGCCGAGTCAGGTGTCAAATGTAAGAACTACCCATACCCCCGTGTTTTACACGAATGCTTTTGCGTCTCTCTGCTCTCGCCTCACCCCTCACCAACTACATCGGCAATCGCTTTGCCCAGTTCCTCGGTGGTCGCTGAACCGCCCATATCGCGGGTGCGCAGGCGCTCGTCTCGAATGACGGTCTCGATGGCGTTTTCGACGGCCTTGGCGGCATCGGCATGCCCGAGGTGGTCGAGCATCATTGCGCCTGACCAGATTTGTCCGATCGGATTGGCGATCCCCTGGCCGGCAATATCCGGCGCTGAGCCGTGCACGGGCTCGAACATACTCGGGTACTGGCGCTCCGGGTTCAGATTGGCCGAGGGCGCTATTCCGATAGTCCCGGCGACAGCAGGTCCGAGATCGGACAGGATGTCGCCAAGCAGATTGCTGGCGACGACGACGTCAAACCAGTCCGGATGCAGCACGAAATGCGCGGTCAGGATGTCGATATGGTATTGATCGGTGCGCACATCGGGATAATCGTGGGCAACGGCGCGAAAGCGTTCGTCCCAGTACGGCATTGTGTGGATGATGCCATTGGACTTGGTAGCCGATGTCAGGTGCCGGGCTTCGCGACTGCGAGCCAGATCGAAGGCGAAGCGCAAAATGCGGTCGACGCCTTTGCGGGTGAACACGCTTTCTTGCACTGCCATTTCGAGCTCGGTATCGCGGTAGAGACGCCCACCGATCTCCGAGTACTCCCCTTCGTTGTTCTCGCGCACCACGTAGAAATCAATGTCATTTTCACTGCGCCCGCGCAGCGGCGAAGTGATTCCCTTGAATAGCCGCACGGGACGCAGATTGACGTATTGGTGCATCTCGCGACGAATTGGTATGAGCAGGCCCCACAGCGACACATGATCGGGTACACCCGGAAATCCGACTGCGCCGAGAAAGATCGCATCGTACTTTTTAAGCTGTTCGATGCCGTCCTCCGGCATCATGCTGCCGGTCTTCGCGTAGGTCTCGCAGCTCCAGTCGAAGCTCTGCCACTGAAAGCTAATATCAAAACGCCGGCCCGCCGCCTCCAGCACACGCATGCCTTCCGGCACAACCTCCTTGCCAATGCCGTCCCCTGGAATGGCCGCGATCTTGTATGTGCTCATAGTTGTCGCTCTGTTTTACCTGTAAAGCTAGCGAGTTTAATCCAGCACTCTGCGGCGCGCCATTAACGGACAGTCGTGGGTTGTGCAGGGGTTTGCCGCTTGCCGCAATGGGCTAGGGTTTTGCTGCGCCATGCCCCGGGCGCAGCATATCGATCACCGTTTTGGTAATTGCCGCCGTGCCATCGGGCCCTCCGAACTCGGCCGGCCGGATGCGCCCGTTCGCGAAGCCGGTATCAATGGCCAGCTGGAGCCAGCGCGCGGCCTTGTGGCACGGCTCGAACTCATGGCGCTCGCCCAACCACTCGAGCATCATCGCGGCCGAGAGGAACATCGCCGTGGGATTGGCCTTTCCCTGACCCGCGATAGCAGGGGCGCTGCCGTGACAGGGTTGGAACATGGCGTGCTTGTCACCGATATCGCCAGAGGGGGCCATTCCCATGCCGCCGACCAGTCCGGCGGCTAGATCGGAAAGAATGTCCCCGAGCAAGTTTTCCGTCACGGCCACATCGACCTGCCACGGCTCGCGCACGAGCTTTAGCGCCATCGCATCGACATGCACATGCTCAGCCTTGATATCCGGAAAGCGCGAGCGACGTTCATCGAAGATCCTGCGAAAGAAGGCCATCGAGCTCATAACGTTAGCCTTGTCGACGCAAGTGACATGCCCCGTGTGCCCGTGCACACGCCGCCGTTCGGCGAGCCGGAATGCAAAATCAACCACGCGCTCGGTGCCGTGGCGTGTGATGACGCAGCGGTCCGTGGCTGCTCGGTCATCGTCGAGTTGGCCCTTTTGGAAGTCGCTGAACATGCCTTCGCTCTGTTCACGTATCACTACTAGATCGATGGTATCCGCCCGTGGATCGGCAAGTATTCGTGGACCGCCGGCAAGGGCACGAACCGGCCGTACACCGGCATACAAGTCGAGTTCGAAGCGGATGTTGATCTGCGGGTTGATCTCGGTGCCGTCGGCCAGGCGGACGTCCGGAAGACCCATGGCACCGAATAGGATCGCATCGGCACGATAGATCGCCGTCAGTGTCTGTGCTGGCAGCTCCATACCGGTTTCGCGGTAGTACGCCGCGCCACCGGGGTAGGTTTCGAAGACACAGCGGAATCCACCCACGTGTTTGATGAGAACGGCGAGTACTTCCAGACAAGCATCCATGACCTCGGTACCGATACCGTCACCCGGCAGCACGGCGATGCGAAATTCAGTGTCTTTGATCATGAAGCCAGTCTGCTCACAAAGGCGGCTAGTATCGCAGGGGGCATTGGGCGGAGCAAATCATGTATCACGCTATCCTTTGGAGATGCTATCAGGCGATCCATCGGGGGCGTATCATTGTGCTCCTGTATTTGAGTAAAGCTGTGAGGATCAACGCCATGGGTGTGACAGTCGGTTTCATCGGTTTTGGCGAGGCGGGGTATCACATCTCCAAGGGCTTGCGAGGTGCGGGTGTGTCGCCGGTATTCGCTTACGATGTCGCGCTTGAGTCCGACGAGCGCAGGACGCAGTTGGAGCGCCGTGCAGCCGAGGCGGACATCGTCCTTTGCAAATCACTTGCGGACCTTGGGCGATGCAGCGAGATCGTGTTTTCCGCCGTCGTTTCTTCGGTCGCGGTGGAAGTGGCGCGACAGGCGGCCCCACACCTGGGCCGGCAACATTATTATGTAGACCTCAACTCCACCTCGCCTGCAGCCAAGCGGGAAATTGCCGCTATCATGGCCGCCACGGGTGTGCGTTTTGTCGAAGCGGCGGTGATGGCTGCAGTTCCGCCCCTCGGCCATCGGGTCCCGATCCTGCTATGCGGAGATGCGGCAGCCGAGTTGGCGGTTCGACTGTCGGCCTACGGCATGAATCTCGAAAATGTCGGCTCAGAAATCGGCAGCGCTACCGCGACGAAGATGTTTCGCAGCATCGTCGTCAAGGGCCTGGAGGCACTGTTCCTGGAGTGTGTCATGGCGGCTTCGCGCTACGGCGTGGCCGAGAAGGTGCTCGACAGTGTGGGTACCGGCTATCCCGGTCTCGACTGGAACGCCTTGGCAAACTACTTGATCGGGCGTACGGCAATCCACGGGGAACGTCGAGCGCACGAGATGGAGGAGGTCGCCAGCACGTTACGGGCGATGGATATCGAGCCGATCATGGCCGAAGCGGCTGCGCGGCGTATCGCGA
>CAYGAS010000279.1:0-16164 GCA_964347935.1 uncultured Nitrospiraceae bacterium
CTGGACAAAGACGAGTTGTCAAATGTTTGTCTAAGACAGTATCTTGACCTATACTCGCCCCGTGGCGACAAGCACAAAAAGTGCGCGGGCACGCGAGGACCTCACTGCGCCGCGACATCCTATACAGGTGGTGGCACGTCGCACGGGCCTCACGGCTGACGTGATTCGTGCCTGGGAACGGCGCTATGCGGCGATCTCGCCCATCCGCACAGACACCGGCCGACGGCTGTATTCAGACGCCGACGTCAAACGGCTCGCCCTACTGCACCGGGCCGCCCGCGCCGGGCGCCGCATCGGCGACGTGGCGCGTTTGACGGACAAAGCTCTCGCCGCATTGGTCGCTGCCGACGAGTCGCTGCCGGTCAAGACAAGCGCCGCCGAACGGGCGCCGATTGCCGCAGCCCCCGTCGGTCGCCACCTCGAGACATGCCTGGGGGCAGTGGTCGAGATGCAACCCGAAACGCTTGAGGCCGCGCTCGAGTCCGCACGGGTCGCGCTCAGCGCGCCTATGCTCTTGGATGAAGTGATCACGCCATTGCTCCGGCACATCGGCGAGGGATGGCGCAATGGCACCATGCGCGTCGCGCATGAGCACATGGCAACGGCGATCCTGCATAATTTTCTCTCGCGCCTGCGTACGAGCACACTCGTGTCGCGGTCGAGCCCGACCGTGGTTGTCGCCACACCAGCGGGCCAGAACCATGAATTCGGTGCCTTAATGGCAGCGGTGGCCGCCGCTAGCGAGGGCTGGAAGGTTATCTATCTCGGTCCGAACCTGCCGACAGAGGAGATTGCTTATACGGCAAGGTCCAGCGATGCGCGCGCGGTCGCGCTCAGCATCGTCTATCCCGCCGATGATCCGCAGCTCTCCGATCAGATACATAGGTTGCGTAGTGCGTTACCCAGTCGCGTGGCGCTTATGGTTGGCGGTGCAGCGCTCTCGAGTTACAGCGATCTGCTGGACAAGATAGGTGCGTCAAGCTGCAAAGATCTGACACAGTTTCGTTTGGCCCTGGGGCAGGTACGTTCCCGACGGGCCTAGCTTCAAAGCCCATCGGTGTAACTACGCCCCAACATCGCTTTTGATGAGCCGCCGCACTCTTTTCATTGTTCTCGGCAATCAGCTGTTCCCACTCCGGTACCTCAGAGCGTGGAAAGACGCTGTTTTCTTTATGGCGGAAGACGAGGAGCTCTGCACCTACTATCTTCATCACAAGCACAAGCTCCTCTTGTTCTTATCCGCCATGCGCGCTTATGCGGACGTGTTGCGCAAAGCACATTTCACACTGCGCTACCACTCTCTCGACCAGGCCGATGGCACCTCCTATGAAGAAAAGTTGCTAAAGACGTTGGCGACTGGACACTTCACCGAGCTTACCCACTTCGAAATCGAAGACAAATTCATGGAACAGCGTATGGCGCGGTTTGCGCATGACCACGGCCTCGTCGAGAATGTGCTCCCCACGCCAATGTTCCTCTGCTCACGCGCTGACTTTCGTGACTATCTGGACCAATGCAAGAAACCGTTCATGGCGGACTTCTATCGCCAGCAGCGCCGGCGCCAGCGCATACTGGTTAATCGCGATGGCACCCCAGTAGGGGGTAAATGGAGTTTCGACGCGCAAAATCGCAGAAGGCTTCCGCCTACTCTCCACGTACCGCCAATCGCCGCGCCAACACCCGATAGACACGTTATTGTGGTCAAGAAACTTGTCGCAAGTCGTTTTACTGAACATGCAGGTGACGTTTCCACATTCTGGCTACCAACGACAAGACGCCAATCATTGCGCTGGCTCGACGATTTTCTGGAGAACCGCTTACGTTGGTTTGGCGATTATGAAGATGCGCTTTCGGGGCGCTCAGATACGCTGTTTCACAGCGTGCTGAGTCCCAGTCTGAATCTCGGTTTAATTACGCCGCGCGAGGTCCTCGACAAAACCCTGAACTACACTCGAAAAAACCGTGTCCCCATCAATAGTTTGGAAGGTTTTCTGCGCCAGCTTATTGGTTGGCGCGACTTCATTCGCGGGATTTATCAGAACTTCAGTGACGAGCAAGAAAAAGGCAATTTCTGGCGGCATCACCGAAGACTGACAAGACATTGGTATACCGCGCAAACCGGCATTTTGCCTTTAGACCATGCGATCGCCACTGCGCAGCGCCTGGGCTGGACGCATCACATTCAAAGGCTAATGGTAATTGCAAACCTGATGACGCTTTGCGAGGTCCGTCCAGCCGAAGCCCACCGCTGGTTTATGGAGATGTATGTGGACGCCTCTGACTGGGTAATGGGACCGAATGTTTACGGCATGGGATTGTTTAGCGATGGCGGTCTTTTTGCTACCAAACCGTATGTCTGTGGCTCCAACTACCTATTGCAGATGAGTGATTATGCGCGGGGAGAGTGGTGTGATGTCGTTGATGGTCTCTATTGGCGTTTTATCGAAAAGCACGCCGACTATTTTGCCGCCAATCCGCGCTTGAGCGTTATGAGCCGGGCGCTCGCCAAACTCGACGCACGGCGCAAAGAACGCATATATGCCGCCGCCGAAAGCTTTCTTCGCGAAAAAACGAAATCGCAGTAGCGTGCGCAGATGCGCCGTTTTCTTACGAGATAGGACCAACTCTAGCGTGCTGCTTGGCGAAGCTCTTTTTCGATGGCGTCAACGAGGCGCGAGCTGGTGGGTTCGACATCGCTGGGATAGCTCGCCACAAGCGACCCATCGCGCCCGAGCAAATACTTGTGGAAGTTCCAGGCCGGATATTCCCCTGCCAGACCGGCCAGCTTCTGGTACAGCGGATGTGGCTGCTGCTCACGGACATGGATCTTTTCGAACATCGGAAATCGAATACTGTAAGTCAACCGACAGAAGCGCTTGATTTCCTTTTCGGTCCCGGGTTCTTGTCCGCCAAAGTCATTCGATGGGAAACCCAACACCACGAAGCCGCGGTCCTTGTAATTTTCGTACAGCGCTTCGAGGCCTTCGTACTGGTAGGTAAAACCACATTTGCTCGCGGTATTCACCACCAACACCACCTTGCCTTGGTAACGCTCACACAGTCTTACTTTTTGTTCCCCCGCCAGCGTGCGCAGCTCGAAGTCGAGAGTCGCCGGACAGCTCGCCGCCGCTGCCATTGGCAGCGTGCCCAGAAGTAAAATGATTGTTGCCATCGCATAGTTCATGATCCACCTTCCGGCTGTAGTTTATGCCAAAGCGCTGCACGGCTTAAGGCAGTAAACAACACATTCGATCCGGTTTTGCGCAATGGCCCGCATGCCATCAGCGCCTGCCCCGGGTAAAATCGGCCTCAACATGCTGACCCCATCGGCATGGTGATACGCAGGAGATTAAGCCAATGAAAAACTCAGTATTAGTGATTTCCACTGTCTTGTTTGGATTTGCGCCGCTCGTTGCGCCTGCCGCAGAGCAAGCTTCGGCAGCGATTATCAACGCCGAGGGCCGTGTGATTGGCAAAGCCGTACTCGAACAAGGACCGGCGGGTGTGCTTATTTTCATCGAAGCCAACGGGCTGCCGCCCGGTCCACATGCCATACACCTTCACAGCGTCGGCAAGTGTGAACCGGACTTCAAAGCGGCCAAGGGGCACGTCAATCCGCATAAACGCCCACATGGATTGCTCAATCCCGACGGACCTGACCGCGGTGATCTACCGAATGTCTTCGTTGCACTTAACGGCAACCTGACTGCGGAGTTGTTTACGACTTTCGTCACGCTCAGGGGTGGTTCAGCGCCGTTGCTGGACGACGACGGCTCGGCGTTCATCATCCACGAGAACCGGGATGATCACATGACCCAGCCCATCGGCGGCGCCGGCGGCCGTATCGCCTGCGGGGTGATCAAAGGGACGTGACGCTCGCGCGGCGCGCGACCGAAAATATTCTGCGCGCTATGCGGTGGCATGGACGCGGGCTCTGCGTGCGCCACGCGGGCGGGCGTCACCACGGTATTACTGAGCCATTGGCGTTGAAGAACTTCCCGCTGTCGGCCAGCGTCACGTTATCCAACACGCTGCGTAGGCCGCTGACGCTTGCCGTAACGTCGGTCAGCGCTTGTGGCCCGCCCATGTCCGTGCGCACCCAGCCCGGGTGCAGCATGACCACCGTGATCCCGCGTGTGCGCAGCTCGTTCGCAGCGCTCTTGCTGACGGCATTCAAAGCGGCCTTGGAGGAGCGGTAGACATAGCTTTCGCCGGAGGTGTTGTCGCCAATGCTGCCCATACGGCTCGACATGTTGGCGTAGATCTTGCGTCGGCTTGCGGCCACCTGATCCACGAACATCTCCATGAGTTTCAGGGGCGCAATGGCATTGATGCGCAGCGCCTCTAGCCAACGCTCCTCGTCGGTGGAACCAAAGGTATTGTTGCGCTGGCCGTAAATGCCGGCATTGTTGATGAATACGTCGATCGGTGTGTCGCCCAGCTCAACACGGAGCCGCTCACGCTGTTCGGCGTCGGTGACATCGAGCGTGTGCAGGGTCACGCGGCCGCGGGCGCTTTGCGCCACCTCGCGGAGCTCGTTGGCCGCGGCCGGATTTCGGCAACACGCCAACACCCGCCAGCCCGCGTGCGCGTACTGACGCGCGAACTCCAATCCGATGCCACGGTTTGCACCAGTGATAAGCGTGGTATCTGTCATGGCTACTGCTCTCCTCCGTGCGCAGCCGGACAATGCTTACCCCCTCTGCCCGACATCAAACACTGCATCTGCTTCGCACGATCCGCTGGAAGCAACTCAAGATCCCCGAATCCAGCGGCCCAGGAATGCACATGGCCCCGTCTAAGCATGGGGCAAGACCCGTTTAGGTTGTGCACGACAGCGTCAAGGGTAGCAGAAGCCGGCGTTGCGCGTTAAGCCGTCTCCTAGTTTACCGCCGGCGACTTGCATTAGCATGAGACGATCGCTGATCATCGCCCCGGCACTTCGTGTTTTCATAATATTTTCGTCAGCAGGAGCAACTTATGTCACTGCTACATGAAACGGCCGTCTTCCTCATCGCCGCGATTATCGCGGTGCCGTTGTTTAGTCGCCTCGGCTTCGGTTCTGTGTTGGGCTATCTCGCCGCCGGTTTGGTGATTGGCCCGTCGGGCGTGGCCTTGATCACTCAGGTGGATCATATCTTGCACTTTGCCGAGCTCGGCGTGGTTTTTTTGCTGTTCATTATCGGCCTGGAGCTACAGCCTTCGCGGCTGTGGGTGTTGCGCCGGTCGGTGTTCGGCCTCGGCCTGGCGCAGGTCGGTATGACCGCGGCTATTCTCGGCGCCATCGGTTACGCCCTGGGGCTGCATGGCGAGACGGCGCTCATTGCCGGCCTGGGCCTGGCCTTGTCCTCAACCGCGTTTGTGTTGCAGATGCTGGCCGAGAAAAAGCAGTTGACCACCCATCACGGCCGCGCCGCCTTTTCCATTCTGCTGTTTCAGGACTTGGCGGTCATCCCTGTGCTGGCACTCGTTCCACTGTTGAGCACCGGCACAACACTAAGCGGCGACACGAACCTGCTGACTCAGATGGGCAAGGCCGCCATCGTTATGGTGGGTCTGGTCGTGGGTGGACGTTATGTCTTGCGCTATCTCTTTCGATTCATTGCCAGCACCGGCGCTCACGAAATCTTCACCGGTGCTGCGCTGCTGGTAGTCGTGGGGACGGCGTTACTGATGGAGTTCGCGGGGCTGTCGATGGCCCTGGGTGCCTTCGTGGCCGGCATGCTGTTGGCGGATTCGGAATATCGTCATGAGCTCGAGGCAAATATCGAACCCTTCAAACGCTTGCTGCTAGGCTTGTTCTTTATCAGCGTCGGTATGTCAGCAAATATCGCGCTCCTTATCAGCGACCCGGTAAGCGTGCTGACGCTCGCCTTCGGTCTCTTGGCAGTCAAGTTTGCAGTGCTGCTCGTGCTCGGCAGGCTTTTCAATCTCGGCAAGGAGTGTGCGCAAAATGTCGCTTTCGTCTTGCCACAAGGCGGCGAGTTCGCATTCGTCATTCTGGGGTCGGCCGTTGCCCATCAGGTCATGGACCGCGACCTCGCCAACCTGCTGGTGGTCGTTGTTACCTTGACCATGGCAGCCACGCCCTTGCTTGTGCTTTTTAATGAGCGCGTCGTCCAACCGTGGCTGCAGCCACGCATGGTGCAACCGTTTGACAGCATCGACGATGACGAGCATCAAGTCATCATTGCCGGTTTCGGGCGCTTCGGCCAAGTGATCGGTCGGTTGTTACACATGAAACGGATTCGGTTTACCGCAATCGAATCAAACGCAGAACAGGTCAACGTGGTACGTCGCTATGGCAATAAGGTTTACTACGGCGACCTCACACGACTCGACATGCTGCGGGCCGCACGCGTAGACAAGGCCAAGGTGTTCGTCCTCGCCGTCAATGACATCGCGGATTCGGTCCGGACCGCTGAGCTCGTAAGAAAGCACTTTCCGCATGTCCAGATCTACGCCCGCGCCCGCAACCGCCATCATGCGCATTTACTGCTGAATGTAGGCGTCAAATACTTCATCCGCGAAACCTGGCTCTCGGCCCTCGAGATGGGACGACAAGTGCTCAAGGGTCTGGGGGAAAGCGAGGCGCAATGCCAACACGCAGTCAGCACCTTCCAACGCCATGACGAAGAGACGTTGGCCAAACAGCTTGCGATCCATCACGATGAACAAGAGCTTATTCAAAGCGCCCGTGCGGCTGCCAAAGAGCTCGAGGAGCTGTTCAAATCTGATGCCGTCTCCGGCGACATCGCCAACAAAGCCGCTAAGGATTAGAACACTGCCACCGCGTTGCACCACGTCGCTATCTGACCGGCGCCGTCGCGTTGACTGCGGGACGGCGCCATGGCCGCAATACCTAAGACGGCCTGCGGCGGCCCCTCGGCTGACAGGCCCTCGTGCTAGACTGAGGTAGACGACCTAAGCAGCGATCAGGACCCATGAACCGGGCAGCCACATCCAGGGGTAAGGCATATACGCCTGTAACGACGGGCACCGATTCGACGCCCGCGCGACGCGCCTGGCCGTGGGTTTTTGGAGCTGTGCAGAGAATTCTGTACAAACTCTACGAGCGTCGGCTGCTAAGCGAGATCGCGCAACGGCCGATGCCGCAGCATCTAGGGCTCATTCAGGATGGCCACCGGCGCTACGCGCGCAATGCCGGTCTCGCCGACATGAGGCAAGGCTACCGCCTCGGTGCCTCTAAGACCGAGGAAGTACTCAGCTGGTGTGTGGCGCTGGGCGTGCCTCGCGTGACGCTATGGTGGCTCTCGACCGAGAACCTCGCGCGCCACCCCGAGGAGGTGGCCGGTGTGCTGAGCGTGATCGAGGAGCGGCTAACACAATGGGTCGAAGGCGGTCTGGCCGAGCGGCTCGGGATCCGTATCCGGCCCATCGGCAAGCTCGAGCTGTTGCCGGCGTCGGCCATCGCCGCACTGCGCGGCGCGGAGGCCGCAACGCGAAAGCAGGGTGGCCTGATCGTGAATGTCGGCGTGGGCTATGGCGGCCGAGAGGAGATTGTCGACGCCGTGAAAGGTTACCTGTGGGACAGCTTTGGCCGCGGTGACTCGCCGGAAACCATTCTCGATGGTTTTTCTGCTGAGGTCGTTGATAACTACCTCTACACCTATGACTCGCCCGATCCCGATCTGATCATTCGTACCTCGGGCGAAGTGCGGTTGTCGGGATTCATGCTCTGGCAGAGTGCGTTCAGCGAGTATTATTTCTGCGATGTCTACTGGCCGGCATTTCGCAAGATCGACTTTCTCCGCGCCATCCGCAGCTATCAGCAACGCACGCGAAGATTCGGTCGGTAACCGTCGTAGTGAGCGCTCTGCCACTACAAGCTAGGCAGGAATACCCCCGCTTGCTAGCCGTAGCATTTCCCATAGCCTCCCTGCCTTCATCCAGCCTTCCTTAAATGTGCGGCGCGCTCGCATGCTCGATGCGCCAACCGGCGATAGATCTGCCGACGCAAGCCCGGGCATTGACGAAGGTGGCGACAGGCTTGACCGCCGTCATGCTAGCCCGGAATATGCCGAGTAACGATTTCGTCATCGCCGGGGAAAGGAGGTTCGCATGGCACACCGCGTCCGCAAGGTCAGCTATTGCTACATCACCGTACCGAGTCGCACCGGCCAGGGCGCCAAGGCGCTCGCCGAGCTGAAGCAGGCGGGGGTCAACTTGTTGGCCTTCTCTGGATTTCCCGGGAAGAAAGGCATGGCCCAACTCGACTTCGTGACTGACAACATCGCCGGGATCAAGCGCGTCGCCAGCAAAAACGGTTGGCGACTCAGTAAGACCAAAAAAGGTTTCCTTGCGCAGGGTGATGACGCCGTAGGTACTGCGCACCTGCACATCCAAAAGCTGGCCGATCGGAAAATCAACGTTGTCGCGGCCGATGCGGTGTGCGCCGGGAAAGGGCGTTATGGCATGATCCTATGGGTAAAGGCGAAAGATTACGCGCGCGCGGCCAAGGCGCTCGGCGCCAAGTAGATAACGACAGCGGAATCTTTCTAGAGTAAAAGCGCGTGCCGGTTCAGGCCATCTTGGGGAAACCGAGCCGCGGCGGATGGCGCAAGGTCTGGTAGACCACACAGTAGCGCTCCGTCAGCTTGAGCAATGACTCGCGCTGCTCGGCGGTGGCATCGGTATCCAGCTCAAAGCTGAGTCGGATATCTTTGAAGCCCACCGGCGCGTCCTTGTCGACACCGAGCGTGCCGCGGAAATCAAGGTCGCCCTCGGCGCGGACAGTGCCACTTTGCACGGAGATCCCAAGCGCCGTGGCCACGGCCCGCAGCGTCACACCGGCGCAAGCAACCAGTGCCTGTAGCAAGATATCGCCGGAGCACGCAAAGGATCCATCACCGCCTGTCCCCGGGTGCAAGCCCGCTTCGATCAGCGCCTTGCCGGTTTCCACCGAGCACACGAGATCTTCGGGATCGAGCGTCCCCTGCGCCTTCAAGGTGATCAACGCGAGTTGCGGTTGCTCGCGGTAACGTGTTTTCAGCGGTGCTTGCAGCTCGCGCAGTTGTTGTTGCTTCATCTTATGACTCCTGATGTCGGCAAAAAGGGGCTCGCGTTATCGGCCAGCGGCAATATGTAACAGGTGAGCCACGAGCCCCGTACGTTGATCCCATACATACATGCGCCCCGTCGCTGGCGCGTCGAGCGGCTCCATCGCCGCCGATGGGCCGAGATCGAGCGGATATTGGAAGCTGATGCTGGCGGCCGTACAGGCAACGGTCCCGCACCACTTCGTATGCAAGGACTGGTGCACGTGACCGCAGATGACGGCTTCGATCTGCGAATGGCGTGCGATCAACGCGGCCATTTCCGGCGCCCCACGCAGGCCGATCATATCAAAGGTCGGCATGCCCGTTGCAAACGGGGGATGATGCATGAATATGAGTGTCGGGCGTGCGGGCGCGTCGCTCAGACGCCGCTCCAACCAAGTCAGACGCCTCGCGCACAGCTCGCCCTGCTCCTGACCCGGGATCAAGGTGTCCAACGCGACGAGCCGCAAGGGATAACCGTCGATCACATAGTGCAAGTAATCTGACTTCGAGTCGAGATAGTCTTTGTCGGCGAATGCACGACGCATATTTTCCCTGTGGTCATGATTGCCCGGGACCACATAGCAGGGCACCGTCAGCATCGAAAGCATTTGCTTGACGAAAGCATACTGCTCAGGTGTGCCGTCGTTGACCAAATCCCCCGTCACAAGAACGACGTCCGGGACGGGGCGAAGCGCGTTGACCCGGGCCACTGCTTGGCGCAAGCGTTCGCGCGTGTCGACCGTGCCCGCGGCGGTTCGCACGCACAGATCGATGTGAAAATCACTGAGTTGGACGATGATCACGCAATCCTTTGCTGTTCGCGTATAGGCGCTAAAGTTCGCACATCAGCACCCGGTTGCGGCGAGTCACAGTAATGCGAAAGCTTCCCCCGTCTCTGCGGTCCCTACTGTATGTATTGCCGTCCCCAAACGCCAGCAAAGGCGTCGCTCGTCACTGGATAAGGCACATCGACTATGCGCGACGCTTCGCAAGAGCCCGAGCCACTACAGAACCGGGGTGCGAGCTATTGCTGATGATCGCATTGGTCGCCCTGCCAAACGATCGTTTGGCCCCCTGCGGGCACTTATAGGCATGCTCAGCTGTAGCTCAGTCGGGCTTAAGCCGCACCGGCGCGGCGACCAGGGCTAAACGGGAGCTCCCTAAGGCTGCGGTCTAAAAGTGAATCCGAACTGAAGGCGCGATAGCGAGCGCGCATAAGCCGCGTCCGGGACGCATGCACACGCTGCTCAGTCGCAGACGACTTCGGTGGTGCGTACGCGACCCGTGACCGCGACGTCGACGGCACGCCCTCTTTCACCGGCGCGGCTACCGTCGCATACGGTGAAGGTCGCAGGCACGGCTATCGTGCCGCCTCCGCCGGGAGGGCCGCCGGGACCGCCGCCGGGACCGCCGCCGCCACCGAGGGATCCAGCCATCGCGTCACTGATCGGCCTCAGTGCTCGCAATAATCCGGCTAGCCAGTTATGCGTGCGCGCCTTGGCGCCCATAACGTCCGTGCATCCCTCGCAGTCAGCCATCAACATCCCGTTAGACTGATATTCGACGAACGCGGGTCCCACGAGCGCGATGGTGACCTCACCGTCGAGGGCCTCTTGCACGCGCAACACGGTGTCACCGGCGTCCACCTGGCCGGCGACGTCGGCATCCGCAAATACGATCCATCCCTGCTGCCAGGGAGTCGCCGTGCAGGTGGCACCGTCATCGCTGGCGCACAGGCTCACTGCGGCGGACCGTTTGATGGCTTCCGCGCGCCCATAATTGAGCGTGAGCACGAGCCCGTTGGCAGCGGTGACCAGACGGTTGTCCTGAATCATGCTTCGCATACTGGGGACACCGATGCCCAGGAGAATTCCTGCGACCACGAGCGTGATGATGAGCTCGACGAGGGTTAACCCGCGTTGAAGCTTCGGGCGAGCGCTAGCTTGCATCGTAAAGACACCTCAGAAAATGCCTGAAAACAGGCGTCCGCCTGATATTGGCAGGCAAGAAACATACCAATGGCTCGACATCGGGCCGCTCGCTTCCAGGCACGGCGACGCTGCAGAGACCAGCAACATCCAGCTGTTCCAGCGACTTACCGCCATTCCGCATCATCGGCGATGACCACCCACGACCGGCCGGCGCTTAGGCCGCGCTCACGCGGGCGCCCCTTCCGCCGACTTGATCCATCGCGCCTCGACGACCTTAATGATCGCCCTCAATATGAGGCGGTTTGCGCGATCGGGGCGCGAGAAGGCGATGCCTACGCCCTTGGGATTGATCCCCGAGCCCTCGGACACCCAGCTCACGCTGCCCTTCGTGCGGAAGGCGTCGAAATCCTCGTAGTGAAGCTCGACCTCCACGGGCTCCTTGAGAGCGATATTCTGATCATGCGCCAATTTCACGAAGCAACCACCCATGGACAGATTAACCCCTTCGGCTTGCGCGTTTTCCCCTGCCGCGGTGCGTACGACGACGCGAAATGTGGCGCCGTAGCGCGGATGCTGGCGTTCCCACCAGCGAAGCGCCGGGTTGTGAAAGGGTGAGCGCACGCTCTTGCGCAGGAAATACCAAAGAAAGAACAGCAGCAGCAGGTTGAGCTGTATGAACAACCAATTGTCGAAGTAGTTCTCCTGAATGGCGAGGATAATGTTGCTGCCGAGCAGAAAGATGATGTGCCCGACGACGAGTCCCCATCCCCACGCCCGGACCTTGAATATCCCGTAGGCCGCCACGGGATAAAACACGACCAGAAGGATATCGTGCGGGTAGATTGACCGGCCCTGAATGTAGATCTGGGCAATGTGAAGCACCATGGCGCCGAGATAACCCGCCGCTATCAGGCTGAGGCTCAGGGGCTTCTTCAATCGCTTCTCGTCAGACAGGCTCATTGCGCGACGACCTCGTGAACAGCTGTGCTCTTTAAGATTTCTAGCACGTTGCCGAAGGAATACAAGAGCGCGCGGCCATGAAAATCAATAATATCAAAGGGATACGTGTGGCCAGCCAGCACCCGGCGCATGGGAAACCCCTGCGAACCCGACCCTTCGGAGCGGCCGGACCCCGAGCTAGCCCGGCCTTGGATTGAGGGCGGCCAATGCCATGGTTAGGAAATGGCCGTCCACGGCCCGAGGTGAGGGGAAGATTAGCTCAGTACTTGTTTTCGTATTGATGATAAAGCTCGATCATCAGCGCTCGGTCGTGAGCGAAGCGCCACGGGTGGGTAATCTTGCGCCCATCGTGGGCAACCATGCTGTTCGGATCGAGCACAATCACCTCGGCGATCTCGGCCCCGTCTTCGGGCGCCAAACGCGAATAATCGTCGATCGGCGCGATCGGCGTGCAGAGAAACAGGTAGACCCGACCATCCTCGAACGTCCGCAGTAACGGCCCCACGCGGACCGCAAGCCCGCACTCCTCGCGCGTCTCGCGCACGGCCGTCTGCTGTGCGCTCTCACCGGGCTTGTGCTTTCCCATGGGAATACGCAGATCACCGTGGAAGCGGCCCACCCCCACGACGACACCTTTGCTGGTCGGAATAAAGCAGCCGGCTGCCTTGATGTGCGTGCTAGCGTCCGCCGCCGGCGCGGCGATAGCAACGCTCGCCAGCCACGCGAGCGTCATCACTATGAACCGAGCTTTCACATTGCTCTCACTCGATGCTGGCGAAAGCTTGGCCCACCACTTACATGCAGCGGGCAGTGTCACACGCGGCAGGTCGCGAGGCTCACCGCCATGCCGCGCTCACTCTCCCCACTGTCAGTTTAGGCACGACCACCGCTAACTAGACTATTGCCAAGACATCATCTGCTTGGGATGCGGGGACACGGGTTGACGCCCGCAACGCTTTGAAATTGAAGAGCGTGGTGTCCGCGAGCTGCGATGGCGCGACATGTTGCAGCGCACGGAAGACGGTCTCGAGGCGACCGGGAAACTGCTTGTCCCAGGCCTGCAACATGTCCTTGATCACCTGGCGCTGAAGGTTGTCCTGCGAGCCGCACAAATTACAGGGGATGATGGGAAACGCGCGCGCCTGGGCGTAGCGGGCGATGTCCTTCTCGCGGCAATAGGCAAGGGGTCGTATGACGATATGGCGACTGTCGTCGCTTTTCAGTTTCGGCGGCATCGCCTTGAGCTTGCCCGCGTAGAAAAGGTTTAGGAACAGCGTCTCGATGATGTCGTCACGATGGTGGCCCAACGCGATCTTGGTCATGCCGTGCTCTTTGGCGTATCCGTAGAGAATGCCGCGGCGCAGCCGCGAGCAGAGTCCACACATCGTTTTGTTCTCGGGAATCACCCGCTTCACCGTGTTGTAGGTATCGACGTCGATCACATCGAAAGCGATACCCCGCTGGCGCAGGTAATCCGGTAGCACGTGCTTCGGATAACCCGGGTGGCCCTGATCGAGATTGACCGCCACCAACTCGAACTCGATCGGGGCGCTGCGCTGCAGACTACACAGGATATCGAGCATCGTATACGAATCCTTGCCGCCCGAGAGACAAACCATCACCCGGTCGCCCTGCTCGATCATGTTGTAATCGACGATGGCGTTGCCGGTCTCGCGGCGCAATCGCTTCTGCAGCTTGTTAAAGTTAACCTGCTCTTTTTTCAGCGGTGACGGCATAGCTAAATACTCATTCTTGATCAGTCCATTCAGGTGTCGCACTTGGTCCGGCCGATGACGACTCTGTCGTCACAATCGGACGCGGCGCGGTGTGCACGATCAGTTCAAACACATCGGGGCGCGCGTAGTGCCCCGCAACATCCAGTACGCGTCGCAGCCCTTGCATCTGTCGTGTATCGATGTCGGCATAGAGAATATCTTCCTTTTTGCTCAGCGGACCCGCCATGAGCTTCCCGCTCGGATGCACGATGGCGCTGTCGCCGGCGTTGATCCACTCGCCCTGCTCGGCATAGTACTTCTTTTTGAAGTCATAGCGATCAGGGATATCGTCCTTGCGCAAGGCGATACAGCAGCCGACCACGTAGACCCGACCTTCCTTGGCGATGTGCCGCAGCGTCGCGACCCAGGTCTCGCCGCTATCCCAGGTAGGCGCCAGGTAGATCTGCGTGCCCCAGGCATACATCGCATAGCGCGCGAGCGGCATGTAGTTCTCCCAACAGATGAGCCCGCTAACCTTACCGACGGCGGTATCGTAAACCCGTAGCGTGCTGCCGTCCCCCGGTCCCCAGACCATGCGCTCAGGTGAAGTGGGCACGAGCTTGCGATGCTTGCCCAGTATCTGTCCCTGGTCATCAATAAATAGCAAGGTGTTACACAGACTGGCGTTGCTCGCCTCGCTGTTGCGCTCATTGAGCCCCATAACGACATAGGCGTTCGCGCGCTTTGCCGCCCGACACAGCACTTCGGTGGTGTCGCTGGGAATCTCGACCGACTGCTCGAGCAGCTCGGCATAAAGCTCATTCAGAACGCTGTGCTCCTGCGGCGGAATGCGCCAGACCCAATCGGGGTAGCCGGGAATGAAGGCCTCCGGAAAGACAACGAGCCGCGCGCCCTCGCGCGCAGCCCTCTCGATGAGCGCGCAGGCTTTTTCCACTGTCGCGGCGCGGTCAAGAAACACCGGTGTCCCCTGCACTGCCGCGATCTTGAACGTGGTGTTCATCTCCTTATCTCCCAGGACTTCGCAGCGAGCTTGCGTTATAAGCCCGCAGTGGCCATCCTTCCGCCGATTTAACCAGGTAACCAGGCAAAACTTTATCAAAGCAGCCTTGTCCCGGCATCTCAGCCAAGAACGGTCCCCGTTCGGAGCGCTTCTTATGACGAATACAGTAATCAAGACCACAAAAACCAGCCTTATGGCGGTTATCGCCTACGCGATCGGCGCGCTCGTTTTATTCACGGTGCCGGTCTCCGACCCCAACCCCGCAACCGCGGCGGCCGAAGCTAGGGTCGAGCTCGATCGCAACTCGATCGTCCGTGCGCTGCTGTGGATGCGCACATCGGGTGAGTACGAGGCGCTCTGCCGTCAGACCTTTAATGTGGCGCTGGAACAGGTGCGTAACGAGATGAAGGCAAAAAAGCAACGCAAGCCGGCGGCCGTCATCATGGATCTGGACGAGACCGTGCTCGACAACTCCGGCTACAGTTTCTTCTTGCTGAGAAATCGCCTGAAGCACCATGAAACCCATTGGCATAACTGGAATCGCGAGCATCCCGAGCAGGTCAGCCTGGTGCCGGGTGCCAGGCAATTTATAAAGGCCGTGGAAAACGAAGGCGTCCGGATCGTCTTTGTCTCCAATCGCTCGAACGCACTCCGAGACACGACCCGCAAGATCTTGCTCAGACTCGACTTGGCGACGGAAGCTGAGCTTGCCGATCCGACCGCAATGAAACTGCTCCTGCGACAAGACACGTCGAACAAGCAAAGCCGGCGCGACACCATTGCTGCCAGGTACGACGTAATCGCGCTGCTCGGCGACAACCTGAATGACTTCGCCGACGCTTTTCGTTCACCGGCGGTCAACTCAATCGAGGATCGCCGCGCGGCGGTGCGTAGCCACGCCGAGAAATGGGGCGCGCACTGGTTCGTGCTGCCGAATCCGATCTACGGCTACTGGACGCGTTATATCGATTGGCGGAAAACGGATCAGTATTTCGAGCCCCCCAACCGCTAGATGTCAACCGTCACCAAGCTCCGTGCTAGAATGACTCACGAATCGCGATCTACGGATTGTGGTTTACGATTAACCAATCACTAATCACCAATTACCGGCATACGCGCCCGTAGCTCAGTTGGATAGAGTACCTGGCTTCGAACCAGGTGGTCGGGGGTTCGAGTCCCTCCGGGCGCGCCAATATTCAATTTTTATCCTGCAAGACTGATTCAAAGCAAACGTGCCTCGAGTTCGCTAAGTTGTTGCCACTACGAGGATCAGACTATTCCTTGTACTTGCTTACACCGCATCCACTACCCGGTGTTAAGAGGGCGGGCCGAAATCGGCGACCTCCCCAACTCAAGATCAACAAGTCACGCGTCGCGGTTTGCGAAGGAAGTCTCTACGGGCACGCCAGGCTATCGATCAGGACGTGCTGCCTGTCGGCGATACCTGCACGCGCACGTCTATCCAGTCACCGGGA
>CAYGAS010000280.1:0-8060 GCA_964347935.1 uncultured Nitrospiraceae bacterium
AGCACGCAGCATCGCCAGTGCCTGCGCAAAGTTAGGGTCATCGAACGTTATCTCCATAACTATGTCGGGTCGACTCTGCGCGAGCGTTTGCATGGCTCCCGCAATCACCTCGTGCTCGGTCTCTTCGGTGTCAATTTTGACGAGGTCGACTCTGCCGATACCGGTGTCCGCTGCCCAGGCGTCAAGCGAAAGCGTGCGCACGGAGCACGTTTGTGCACTGAGATCTTCAAACCTTTGCCCTGACTGAAACCGGTCCTTCAGCGAGCCTGTGGCCGGCAGAACGCTGCGTCGCTCTCTTGGGATGTAGAGTGTCGCGTCTCCAGCGTGTTGGGCCAGCGCGAGTGGATGCACCGACACCTGGGTGGAAGCGTTGAGCGCAAGAAAATGTCGCAGTAGCTCGAGGTTGCCCGGCAACGGCTCGAAGGCGTGGATGCTGGCTTGCGGGTTCGCCTTAGCGGCAATCAGGGAATAAAGGCCGAAGTAGGCGCCGATATCAAGAACGGTTTTGACGCGCTTGGCCAAGGCAAAAAAAAGCCGAAGGGTGTCCGGCTCGTAGCCGTAAATGCCCTTCCAGGCAAAGCGCCTCAAGATCTTGGAGGACTCCAGGTGGTCCAGCAGCAGCGCCTGACCGTCCGGAAGAAAAAGCGGGAAGCGCTGCACACCGAAGGGCATCGAGTCCTTGAGCCGTGTGCGCACGGACTGCGGGGCGAAACGGTAGAGCGTGCGGTGTAGAGTCACGAGATGCATCGCGCTTGCGCCTTGGCAACGGGTTCGTGTAAGAATACCACTGTCCATCTCGATACACGCGTCTACGATCCCCAAACGATGAAGATACTCGGTGTTACCGGTGCCGCGCTGCACGACAACTCGGCGGCCCTCTTTGTCGATGGCGAGCTGGTGGCGGCCGCCGAGGAGGAGCGCTTCATACGCGTCAAGCACGCCAAGAGGCGCCAGCCGGTCAATGCCATCAAATTCTGTCTCGACTATGCTGGCCTCGACCCCGAGGACATCGATGTCGTCGCCTACCCTTACGTCAAGGTCGGGCTTGCCCACAAGGCACGTTGGTATTACGCCGCACGCCATTGGTATGCGCCAACGAGAGCGTTGCGCGCGATCTTAAATGGCAACCGGCACGTGCGTCGAACCACAGCGGCCGTACTAGAACTGCTGGATGAGCTCGGCATCGGTGCCAAGCGTGTGCGTTTCGTCCCGGTCGAGCACCATCTGGCGCATGCCAGCAGCGCCTATCACCTGAGCGGCTTCAAGGAGAAAACGGCCATTGTCAGCATTGACGGTAAGGGCGAGTATGCAACAACCTTCTTCGGCTATGGTGAAAACGGAAAAATTCACAAGATTAAGGAATTCTACGATCCGGACTCGCTCGGCTGGTTCTACGGATCGGTCACTGAATATCTGGGTTTCGAGATGCAGGACGGCGAGTACAAGGTCATGGGCATGGCGCCGTACGGCGAGCCGGAGAAGTACGATCTTTCGCCTCTCATCGACTACGATCGCCGCAGCTTTAGAGTCAACACGCGTCTGATCAA
This sequence comes from uncultured Nitrospiraceae bacterium, assembly GCA_964347935.1. Taxonomy (GTDB): domain Bacteria; phylum Pseudomonadota; class Gammaproteobacteria; order Acidiferrobacterales; family SPGG2; genus SZUA-472. Next base: position 1,548 of record CAYGAS010000280.1, read on the forward strand.
TGTCATCGGCGCGCGCCGCTACCAGCACAATGGCAAGGCCTATTACTTCAGTCCGGCATTCGTGCAGTGGTTGGGACCGGTGCGAAACGGCGACGACATCGACGATCCGTACATTCACTACGCCGCCGCCACGCAAAAGCTGCTCGAAGATGCCGCGCTCGGTCTGATCGATCACTATGTCGGCGACATCATCCGCGAAACCGGCCGGCTTTGCTTTGCCGGTGGCGTCGCACTGAACGTCAAGCTCAATCAACGCTTGCTTCGCTGGCCGCACGTGAAAGAGCTATTCGTGCAGCCGGCTGCCGGTGATGCGGGCACCTCTTTGGGTGCGGCCTCCTACGTGGCCATGAGTCTCGGCGAGCGCACACAGGCGATGGCACATGCCTACCTGGGACCGGCCTTTACAAGCGATGAGTGCATTGCCGCCTGTCAGGCACACGAAAGACGGCCGCGCTATGAACGGCTCGACGATCCGTCGGCGACAGGTGCCGCCATCGTTGCGGATGGCCATCCGCTCGCTTGGTTTCAGGGACGCATGGAGTTCGGACCGCGGGCGTTGGGAAATCGCAGCATTCTCGGTAACCCGAGCCACCCCGGCATGGCGGATCGCATAAACGCCCAGATCAAATACCGCGAGCGCTGGCGGCCATTTTGCCCGAGCATCCTCGATTCGACCGCCGCCGACATCATTCAGTCGGAACACCCGGCGCAATATATGACGATTACATTCGATGTCGCCGAAGGCTGGAAGTCTCGTATTCCCGAGGTCGTGCACAAGGACGGTACGGCGCGGGTGCAGGTGGTTAGCGAATCGATCAATCCGCGCTTTTATCGCTTGATCAATGAACTCGCAAAACGCACTGGCAACGCCGTCGTGCTCAACACTTCGCTCAACCGCCGCGGCGAACCGATCGTGTGTACACCAACGGATGCCTTGAATATGTTCTATGGATCAGATCTACAGTACCTGATCATGGAAAATATCTTGATCCGCAAACACACGACTCGGCCATGAACGCTGTGCTCCCAACGGTACGACTACTTCTCCGGGAGCGGTATCAACTCGGTTTCAGCGGGTACAGGCGCGAAACGACCGGCTTTCCAATCGGACTTCGCTTGTTCCATTCTCGCTAAGGAACTCGATACGAAGTTCCACCAGATGTGTCGCCCGCCGTCCAGTGGCGCGCCGCCTAAGAGCAGCAGCTTTGTCGGCACGCTCGCCGTGACACGAGCCTCACGACGCGCCTTAAAGACCAGCATCCTGCCGGCGTCATATCGCTGCCCTACCACCGACACGGCTCCGCTTACGATGAAGGCCGCCCGATCCTGATACTCACCCGGTAGTGTGATCGAAGCCTGTGCATCCAAATCCGCGTCTGCGTAGAACATCGGCGAAAGCGTCTCTACTGGGGAACGCTCGCCGAACGCCGTGCCGGCGATCAGGCGCATCTTCAGGCCCCTGCCTGTGATAGCAGGCAGCGTGTCCCCTGGATGGTGCACGAAGGTGGGGTCAGTTTCCTCATGCTCGAGCGGCAGTGCGACCCAGGATTGGATGCCGTGCAATCGGGCACCGCGGACCCGTGCTTCGGGTCCCGTGCGTTCGGAGTGAACGATGCCGCGGCCAGCGGTCATCCAGTTCACTGCGCCAGGTTGAATCGATTGCACGTAACCCAGGCTGTCGCGGTGCAAGAGCTCACCATCGAACAGATAGGTCACGGTCGCTAGCCCGATGTGGGGATGAGGTCTGACATCGATGCCCTTCCCCGGTTCGAACGCGGCGGGGCCGATATGATCGAAGAAAATGAACGGGCCCACCATTTGTCGGCGCCCCGACGGGAGCACTCGCCGTACCTCGAATCCGCCGAGATCGCGAGCGCGAGGCGCGATGACCACGTCGATCAATTCAGATTCCCCTGTGCACATCGGCTCGGGACAGGCTTGCCAACTCATAGGTTAGCCTCGATCGACTCGATCTCAGATGTGGCCGTTGTGCACCAGGTATTCCGCAACCAAGATGGCACCCCTGGCTGCACCCATCTTCGTATTGTGGCTCACGAGCACATACTTGATACCGTTCGACAGCGTCTGATCCGAGCGCACCCGGCCTACCGACGTTACCATGCCGTCCTCGCGGTCTCGGTCCAAACGCGGCTGTGGTCGGAAGGGATCCTCGCTTACATCGATTAGCTTAGTAGGACAGGAAGGCAGCCCTAGCGCGATAAAGTCCTCACCGAATTCGCGCAGGGCCTTTTTCGCGTCCGCCACGGTCCCCGCCTTCTTTAGAGAAACGTAAACCGCCTCGGTGTGCCCCTCGAGCACGGGCACGCGGGTGCACGTGGCCGAAACGGAAAACTTGGCTGGCTCCACAACATCGCCAACCATCTTCCCGAGGATTTTCTGGGTTTCGGTCTCGACCTTTTCCTCCTCTTTGGGGATGTAAGGCACGACGTTGTCGATGATGTCCAGCGCCACGACCCCCGGCGATCGCCCCGCGCCGGAGATGCCTTGCATGGAAGTCATCACGACATTATCGATGCCGAAGGCCTTGTGCAGGGGCTTGAGTGTCATGGCCAGACCGGTTGCGGTGCAGTTCGGAATGGGTGTCACGAACCCGCGCCAACTTCGGCTCTTCTTCTGTACCTCAATGAGCTGGTCGTGATCCATGTTCACCCCGGGGATGAAGATAGGGACGTCCGGCTCATAGCGGAAGGCCGAAGCCGTCGACACCACCGGTGTCGTCTTGGCATACATCGGCTCAAGCTCTTTGGCGGCGTCCGACTCGACGGCCGTGAATACCAGGTCCACAGTGGCGGCATCAAATTCGGATGCATGCTGCACGCACATGGCAGCGAAGCGCCCATCCAAGGGTTCCTGGCAATACCAGCACAGGGCCCCGTTGGTGTCGGTGATGGCATCTTGATAGGCCTTCCCCGCCGAGCGCTCGGAGGCGGCGACGGCCGTCAGCTCGAACCAGGGATGATCAGACAGGGCGGCCAGAAATTGTTGGCCCGCCACACCGGTTGCACCTATCACGGCGACTTTCTTATGACTCACTGCTTACCTCTTTGCATCCCGCTAATTAAAAATTGAAATACGTAACTCGATCTTATAACACCCAGTGATAGAGAGTGAACCTCGCGCGCGTTCTCGCTCACTGCACATCATTCGAGACACTCGCTTTCCGTCCCGAGCACGAGCCGCGCAAAGTAATGGAACGTGGCGCCGATCGGCTTCGCTTGGAGCCGATAATCATGCGCCTCTTTGGCCGCTTTGTGGTCAAGCTTTTTTATATCGCCGGCGGCGCGAGCGAGGAGCTGCAAGCGCGCTGCGCGCTCGATGAAAAGCGAGAGCACGGCTGCCTCCTCCACCGTCGAACAGGCGCAGAGCTGGCCGTGATGCGCCAACAGAATCGCACGCTTTTCGCCGAGGGCGTTTGAGATTAGCTCGCCTTCTTCATCGCCGATGGGCGGCCCCGGCCATTCGGCAAGGTAAGCACAGTCCTCGTAAAACATGGCTGTATCCATGTGCGACACCACCAGGGGCTCGCCGATCATCGACAGTGCGGAGACGTAGGGCGGGTGCGTGTGGATGATCGACTTCACATCGGGACGCGCCCGGTAGATCCAGAGGTGAAAACGATTGGAGGGGTTTGGCATTCCATCGCCTTCTAGCACATGCAAATCATTGTCAACGAGTAGAAAGTCGCTTGCCCGGAGCTCGTCCAGTCCAAGCCCGAAGCGGGCGGTCCACATCGTGTCTTCCCTGTCACCCCGCGCGGTGAGCTGTCCGGCAAGTCCTGAACCGTGCTCTTCACGAGCCAGCATACGACACGCGAGCGCGAGTTTCTGCCGAACGCTCCATTGCAACGTGGGCAAATGTCGGTCCATCTCAGCGGCCGCCTGGCCGTAGTACTCCGTCTTGGGTTTGTGTGTGCCTTCTTTCATGGCATTTCTCCAGGTGGTCCAAGCGTTGACCCGGTCAGGGGGTCCCACAACGGCCCATATTGTGCGACAACTGCTCCCATATAAAGGCCATCCACGGCGGCCGATTATCACGTCCCCTGCCGGCCGCTGTGGCTTCGGTCAGGCCGCCTCCCAATATGTCACAGCCGGGTTGTGAAATATCGCACATAACTCGGCGTCTGATCTGCTCTAGATTAGTTAATGGATTCAACGCCCATTAACTGACAGGACCAGAGGAGCAACGACCATGCGGAACAGACTACGCGGATTCAAACGAATAACTTGGCTGGTGCTGATAGGCGGTATGTTGGGCGGCTCCGCGGCATTTGCGAGCCACACAGGTACTCGGGTATACGTCAACGGCGTCGAGCTGACGGCACAGGAGATCGCCTTGATCGAGCAGTCATTGGGCGAGGCACCGGCACCAGGGCATTACCTCGTGCAAAACGGCTGCGTCGCCCACCTCCAAAGCGGCGAGGTCGTCTGCCCGCAAACAGCGCAAGGCGGGGGTTACAGTTACGGTGGCGGCGTTGGCGGCGGTTACGGCTACAACGGGGGCGCTGGAAATCCGTGGTTTCACCGCGGCAGCGATTACTCCGGCGGCTACTCCGTCGGCGGCGACGGCTCGGGCTGTATTTACACGCCCAACTGGTCAAACTGCTAGAGTCGCAATAGGCATCAGCCGCATCATCCGCATTAAGCAGTGATAGTTGACACCCGATCTGATCAGACATTGTCTGATCAGATCGGGTTCGACCGACAGTCTTTACCTCAAGCAGCCATTCAATCCATCAGATCAGTGCGCGTGCGAGGGGCTCCAATCGACCATAAGCGGACGCCCGTGATAGGACGGCGCTGGCTGATGGGCGCCTTAGTGTGCGGTAACGTCGTAATACACATCCCGAAATAAGAGCATTTCGGTTAATCGCTGCTCCGCCCCATCTGGGAAACCACATCTCTCAGCGAATTCGCGCGTATCCCTGTATGTACCAAATAGACGATCCCACATTGGAATATCACCGTAGTTGAAAGAATGGACATCATACTGGTGATGTATGGAATGGAGTTCGGGTGTCTGTATGAAATACCGCAGCCAACCGGGGGTTCTTATGTTTGCGTGATAGAAGTATTCGCCAGCAGCCGCAAAAAGGTTGTACCAAAACACCGCCTGGAGAGAGCAGCCGAGGATCTGGTAAATGATGATGACACTAAGTATTGCGTTTACAAGAATCTCAATTGGATGCTTATAGAAAGACGTCAATATCTCGATTCGGGAAGCGGAATGGTGGATCTGATGGAATACGTGCCAAAAACCATTCTTATGACGGAGACGGTGCCACCAATAGAAAACGAATGTCCCAACGAACCAGGCAACGAATCCTTCCAAAATTGGCAGGTTCCACTGAGCCAGGTCGCCCAAGGAAGTGCCGCCAAACGTCGGAAACCACATCCGGCCGACCCCTAGCGTGATGCTCAATTGGATCAGGTTGATTCCAATCGAGCGCATGTACCACCCTTTAGACTTTGGTAGCGATCGACCTGGAAAGACTCGCTCCGCTACCAAGAAGCCCAGCGTCAAACCAACTAATAATATGGCGGGCAGTGTAATATGGGCCGCCATCTCGCCAGGAGTTGCCGCGGATGCAACGTCCGATAAACTGGCGAGAACGGCCGATCCGCCGGCAACCAAAGTCACTTTAGCCCAGCACCGCCTCAAGAATCCATGAGCCGTGCGGCGCGGCGCACGCTCTGTCCGCCGATGGTTACTGGTCGAATGATCCCCAGTTGACCGAACAGATCGCCGCATCAGGGAATGCATTATCAAATAGCCACCGTAGGCCGCGGCAACGTGCTTTAGGGAATGGCCGCTTACCCAGTGGCCGAACTCATAGATATGCCGATCGTAGGTCTCGAGCAACTTCGCAATGCTGTATACCGCGAGAACCAGGAAGAGCATTCCGCCCTTTGTGTAGCGCGAGGGATACAGTGCACCCAATACGAGCACTGCGGCCATGGACCCGAACTGGACGATGAAGTACGGCCACAGATCCTCGAAAACGGCCCAATAGACAACGCTACCGACGCCGAGCGCGATCAGGGGCACGAGCAACCACACACCCGCAGTCCGACTCACACGCTCGGTGATTACCGCGGCGAGCAGCGACATGAATGCGATCGCCATCGGCAGGCGATCCCACACCAGCCGCGCGTCGTCCGGTGCCTGGTGATAGTACGCCGAACCCAGTCCCGTAAGTGTCAGCGCGCCGAAGAGGATCCAATAGGCGCGCATCTCTTCAGGCGCCTCGAAGCACATAGACCCGCGCCGCTGGCGCCACATGAATAAGAGTCCAAGAACGCCAGCCGCGATGAATGCGAGGTTGGAAAGCGTGTCGCCTGCATTGCCGACGCCTAAAAAGACCCGGTCATCGGCGAAGTGGTGGTAGGTCTGGTCTTGCCGGATGGGTTCCATGGTAAGCCGATGCTCGTCGTGACCCAGCAAGGGCGGCCCGAACGTGACGAGACCGACGATCAAGAGAACGAACAAACATAT
>CAYGAS010000281.1:0-12222 GCA_964347935.1 uncultured Nitrospiraceae bacterium
CAAAGCCTGGTGCGCAGATATACCGATAGTGTGGAGGCGTATGATTACTTTCTTCGGGGCAGAGAGCAGTTTGCATTTCGTACCAAGGAAGGTGCTCTTAATGCGCAAGCTTTGTACGAGAAGGCTATTGCGCTCGACCTAAACTTTGCGCAGGCCTACTCGATGCTCGCTTGGACTCATGCACGCATGTTTCTTGACGGGTGGAGCGAATTCCCGGAAAACTCGCTCGGGCAAGCCTATGAACTCGCACGAAAAGCGATCGAAGTCGATGATTCACAGCCACTAGGCTACTTCGTCTTGGGTCTTGTGCAGATGTTTAGGAAGAAGCACGTAGAGGCCATCACCGAAGCAGAAAAAGCGATCGTGCTCAATCCGAACTATGCAGATGGATATGCTCTCCTTGCGCTGAGCCTCAACTACGGGGGGAAGCCGAAGGAGGGCCGGAAGGTATTAGCGAAAGGAATGCGGCTCAGTCCTCACGACTCAACGGCCTAGCTGACGATACTGGGGCAAAGCTACTTCATTTCTGGCGACTACGACGAAGCCATCAAGGCATTCCGTAGAGCCCTTGAGCGCAATCCTAGTGCGCAGCGCCCCCACACGTGGCTTGCCGCTGCGTATGCTCAAGCAGGAAACATGCATGGTGCGCAGTGGGAGGCGGATCAGATTCTTACTTGGGATCCTGACTTCTCGTCACAGCGCCTTCAGCAAACGACTCCTCTTAAGGATCCTGCAGATCTCCATCGTTTCCTGGACGGCCTGCGCAAAGCGGGATTGCCGGAGTGACAATGCAACCGTTCACGTGACGGAAGATACAAACAATGGACGCAGCGTATCCTTTAGAAGACCGCAACGGTTGTCTGATCACGAACTTGCTCTCCGATCCCACACAGCTGGAGGTGGTGGTGTTGGATGGCGACCTAGCGACGGGGCTGCCCTAAAAAGCGGTTGCAGCAGTAAGCTGCGGTTCTCGCCGCATCAGAACGCCAGGTCGTCAGCGACCGCGGCGATGCCGGCGCGGGCGCAATCGTCATCGGCCTTACCTCCCGCCGCGCCTGAGACAGCCACTGCCCCGACCAAGGATCCGGCGGCCTCGATGGGTACGCCGCCACCGACCATGAGCGCGTTTGCCACTTGGCGGATTCCAGCCGACGCGACCTTGTCGAAGGCCGTTGCGTTCGCTAGCGTCAGCGTGTCCATGCGGAACGCGGCGGCGGTCCACGCCTTGCGCTGGGCGACTTCGACCGTGTAGTTGCCAGCGAGGCGGTCCCGGAGGAGCACTTGAACTCCGCCGAAGCGATCGACGACGGCCACTGAGGTCTGAAAACCGCGCTTCCGGCAATCGGCAAGGGCCGCCTGCGCTAGCTTGAGGGCGGTTCCCGGCGTCATCATCTTGAAGCTCATGAGGGCCTCGTCGGCATTTGCGCTGATCGGATTGATCGAGACCGCGATGGCGATGGCACATAAGAGTCTCTTCATGATCGTAGACCTCTTAATGATTCTGTTGGACATTTCATCACAAGGCATTAACGCCTAAATGGGGAGCGGTTGCGCCCACAAACGCTAGAAGGAAGAAAGCTCTGTTGACTGAGCGGTTAATGAGTGCCTCCTCGCGCTTAGCGCGTGAAGCTGGTGGGACATGGTCCCGGCAACACACTGTAGCCGCCATTTCTTTGATATGCCACAAAATAAAGGGGGCTTCACCGTAGACCCGCAATTGCAGGCTGACCCAAACCGCCGCTGGTGGCCGTTTGCGGCCTGTCACGAGGGCGTTTTTCTGGTCGATTGGCTGACCGCTCCGTGCACAGAGGCGGCCTGTCAGATTTCGCTTGCCCGCTTGACCCTTGATAGCTGCCGGTCGAGTGACTCCCTTCTGGCGGGCAGAAAACGACCCGTGGCAGACATTGCCGGACCGCCGGAAATGCGATATTGAGTCCGTGACTCATGAGCAAAGTGCCGCTCGACGGCTTTACAAGCTATCCTTTGCTCTAGATCAAAGAAAAATAAATAGATCTATGCTTGCGTCTTGCTTTCATGCATAGAATTCCGCACCCATGGTAGCGCAGCCGCTGAATCCTGACGTTGGTCGCCCGACATCGGGAACTGCGCCCCTGCTGTGTTGCAAATGTCAGTTTGAAAACCGCGGGGGTGTTCGCTTCTGTGAGAATTGTGGCGCGCAGCTCGCACTGACCTGCCCCAGCTGCGGTGCGTTGATTCCCCCTGACCGCAACTTCTGCGGTGAATGCGGCGCAGCGCTTTCGCGTGCCGCCACAGTCGAGCATGTGGCAGCCGCTGCCACCGCTCAAGTCTCGCCAGATACCACTTTGCATGAGCGCGAAGCCGAGCGTCGCCAATTGACCGTGATGTTCTGCGATCTCGTGGGCTCGACGGCGCTTTCGACAAAGCTCGATCCCGAAGATATGCGGGAGGTGATCACTTCATTTCAGGACAGGTGTCGCCAGGCCATCCATCAGTATGCGGGCTTCATCGCCCGCTACATGGGCGATGGAATGCTCGTGTATTTCGGTTACCCCCAGGCGCACGAGGACGATGCCGAGCGGGCGGTACGAGCGGGGCTCGCCATCGCGCGTTCGATGGCGGAACTGAACGCCGGCATCGGCAAGCGATACGAGGTTGTACTAGCGGTCCGCGTTGGGGTGGCGACGGGACGGGTTGTCGCAGGAGACATTGTCGGCGAAGGCGCGGCGGAGGAAGCGGCGGTCGTGGGCGAGACCCCGAACTTGGCAGCGCGACTGCAGGGAGCGGCCGAGCCGAACCAGGTGGTGGTGGCGTCGGCAACGCGACAACTGCTGGGAGGGTTGTTTGAGTATGAGGACTTGGGCGCACATGAACTAAAGGGCATCGCCCAGCCGGTGCCGCTGTGGCGGGTGGCGGCTGAGCGCGAAGTGGAGAGCCGTTACGAAGCCAAGCGGGTCGGCAGCAGATTGCCGCTCGTCGGGCGCCAGGAGGAGCTGGGGCTTTTGGTGCGCTCGTGGGAGGCCGCCAAAGAAGGGCACGGTCAGGTAGTGCTCATTCAAGGCGAGGCGGGGATTGGCAAGTCGCGCCTGCTTGGAGCTTTGCGCGAGCGTGTGGCGGGCGAGCACTACATTTGGGTCGCGGTTCGGTGTTCGCCGTATCACGCCAACAGTACGCTCTATCCGGTCATTGAGCAGCTGAGGCGAGTGATGGGTTGGAAGCCCGAGGATGATGTGGCGGTACGGCTCGAGAAGCTCGAAGACGCCTTGCGGACGCAGAGTCTACCGCTTGAGGAGGTCGTCCCACTGTACGCAGAGCTGATGTCACTGCCGCTTCCCGAAGACCGTTACCCGGCTCTTCAGATGACGCCGCAACAGAAGCGCGAAGCGACGCTCGATGCCGTCGTGGGGTGGCTGCTGGATTTGGCGGATCAAAGGTGCATGCTTAATGTGTGGGAGGACCTGCATTGGGCGGACCCGACGACGCTGGAGCTGTTGGGGCTCTACATCGAGCAATCGCCGACGGTGTCGATTTTGAACGTGCTGACCTATCGCCCGGAGTTCGTGCCACCCTGGTCGATGCACTCGCACATGACGCCGATTACGCTCAACCGCCTTGAGCGGACGGAAGTGGAAGCCATTGTGCGAAATATCGCGGGAGGTAAGTCGGTGCCAGCCGACGTGCTCGCGCATATCGTCTCCAAAGCAGACGGCGTGCCACTTTATGTGGAGGAGCTCACCAAAGCCATCCTGGAGTCGGAGGTGCTTGAAGAGCAGGTGGACCGATACGTGCTCACGGGGTCACTCGCGGACATGCAGATTCCGAGCACCTTGCAGGACTCGCTGATGGCGCGGTTGGACCGGTTGCCGACGCTGCGGGAAGTGGCGCAGATAGGTGCGGTGCTGGGCCGGGAGTTCGCATACGAGATGTTGGAGCCACTCGCGCCGCACGAGGAGGACATCTTGCAAAAGGAGCTCGATCAGCTCGTTAAGAACGAGTTGCTCTACCAGCGTGGCCGGGGCCGCCGCGCGCGCTACGTATTCAAGCACGCCCTCATCCAAGACGCCGCCTACCATTCCCTGCTCAAGCGCTCGCGCCAGCACTATCACCGCAAGGTGGCGGAGCTGATGAAAGAGAAGCTTCAGGAAACGGCGGAGGTGCACCCCGAGCTTCTGGCGCACCACTACAGCGAGGGGGGATGTCGTGAGGAGGCCGTGAACTATTGGCATGCGGCAGGTCGGATTGCTGCCCAGCGTTCTGCCAATGTGGAAGCCATTATGCATCTGAAGCGAGGGCTCGTGGACCTCGACGCCCTGCCCGACACGGCAGAGCGGGCCCGCACCGAGCTGCAGATTCAGACCACGCTTGGCCCTGCGTTGATCGCCACGATGGGCTACGGGGCTCCAGCGGTGCAGGAAACGTATGCACGCGCTCAAGCTCTATGTGCTCAGGTTGGCAGTAAGTCCGACGCATTCCCTGTGTTGCGCGGGCTATGGAATTCCTATTTGTTCGCGGCAGACATGCTGAAGGCGCGCGAGCACGGCCAAGAACTCATGCAATTGGCCGAACAGATTGGCGATGACGCCCTCGCGGTTGAGGCTCACAGAGTGGTGGCGACGGTTTCGTTCTTCACGGGAGATTTCCTTACTGCTCGAAAGCACGCCGAGGCAGGTCTCGCCATCTATGATTCGGCGCGGCACCGGGACTTGGCGTTCCTATATGGTGCCGATCCCCAGGTCGTGTGCGAACTGTATGGTGCACTCTCGCAGTGGATGCTTGGTTACCCAGACGGCGCGCGATCGGCAATGGATGAGGCAATCAGTAGGGCGCGCGAGCTGTCCCTGGCCCACACGCAAGCGTTTGCACTGGTCTATCAAGCGGTGCTCTACCAATTTAATCGCCAACCAGACTTGGCCCGCGAGAGCGCCGAGGCGGGACTCAAAGTGGCATCAGAGCACCGCATTCAGCAATGGTCTGCCTGGGGAAGCATTTGTCACGGTTGGGCTGAGTTCATGGGGGCCGACAAGGACCGTGGCATGGCTCAACTGCGCCAGGGATTGCAGGAGTGGTACGACATGGGGCAACGAGAGTTCGCCGTACCGTACTTTCTCGCACTTACTGCGGAGGCATTGGCGAGGCAAGGGCAGCTGGCTGAAGCGTATCGTATGACAACGGATGCTTTAGAAATAACATCGAAAACGGCCCAGGGATTCTTCGCACCGGAGTTACATCGGCTGAGCGCGATTATCCTTTTAGAGATGGAAGAATCGAACGAAGCCGAGGCGGAGAAGAGCCTGCAGCAATCGCTCGACCATGCGCGCCACCAACATGCAAAATCCTTGGAGCTGCGCGCGGCCGTCAGTCTGGCTCGTCTGTGGCAGCGGCAGGGTAAAGCCAAAGAAGCGCGCGAGATGCTCGGCGAGATCCACGGCTGGTTCACGGAGGGATTCGACACGAGGGATCTGAAAGAGGCCAAGGCACTTCTGAACGCGTTAACATGACCTTGTAAAGCAGCGTGGCAAAACACGAATACGGGTCTTTCCTGCGCAGGCCGGTGGGCTATCCAAAAAGGACTTGCTGGTGTAGCAAGCGGCGACGATTACCATCCGGCGGCCGTAGCGGCCACATTCCCGACGCAGACGCAGAGTCGGACTACAAAACGGCTCTTGCGACAGCGTCATCGCCGGCCACGTCGGTTCGGGCGATCGCCTGAAGCATACGGTGGATGGCGATGCCGTGAGCTTGGCCGTCCAGCTCGCGCAGCTAAATAAAGGCCAAAATACGCTCGTGCTCGCGTCGGGCAGTACGGTTTCCCTACTCCACGAAAGCCATCAAGGCAAACCCATCGGCGAAGTGAAGATCTGCTGCCAGCACGAACCGGTTCACCTCTTCAGGCTGGCAATCTAACGTCAGCCTATTTTCGCCAGCCCTAAGCTGGCCGTTGGGTTCTCTGCCGGACAGCCGGCGCACTGCACACGATAAGTGGCACTCCTCCGTCTACCGTTAAAACTATGGTCATTGGGGCGCGACACAAATCGACCTAAGGCGGGACGTGAAGATCTCAGGATTCCGATCGCGTTTTCTGATCTATGTCAAATAAACCGCAATACCATCGGGATCAGCGATCTGAATGGCACGGAAGGTGCTCGCCTGTTTTGGATGTCGTGCGCGGTAGCACGGCGGCAAATGGAATTACCGTATAAGGTAAAGAATGAGCAGCTTATTTGGCGCGATCGAGACGCTGAGCCAGTCCTCGTCGACGCGCCCACATTTGGCTACGGCGTGCTGACATGACCATTGTAGGTTGGCGTCAGGTGGTAGTTAATGTACTCGCGGACAGAGTCGGCGTATTGAGCGATATGGTTGTAGAGGAAGTACTGGAGGAGATGAATTTAACAGAGAATGAAATGCGAATCGGTCTGCTCGGTGAATTTATGAAGAAGTTATATTCCAGGCTTCCCGAAGACATAGACCGACGGAAATTGATCCATGAGGTTCGAGACAAGTTGATCGCTGAATATCATGTTTTACTGGCTAGAGTCTAAACATAGGGGGGTGCCCCATGCTATCGGTTCGAAATAAGTTGACTATCGTTTTTTCTTTGCTGATCGCAATATTGTTAGCCCAGTTTGGCCTTGTTTACTATTTTAGTAGCAAGAGCGCACTGTTGATTAAGCAAGCGATTGACGCTAATGATGCAAGTAACGCCGTCGGCCGTTTGGCGATTGAAGGGCAGAAACTGCGACGTTACGAAAAAGAGTATTTTATCTATGTCGATAATCCAAAGAAACGCGAGAAGTACTCTTCGGAATGGAATGAGAGTTATGCGAAACTTAAAGAGGAACTAGCACTGTTGCTCTCTCATGAGAGTCGTTGGAACGAACAGGATAAGGCAAAAGCGGACGCTTGGGATGAGTCCCTGAATGATTATGCGAGGGGGTTTCACAAAGTAGAAGCTGCGGTGGCTGGTGGTATTATCAAAGGGACACTAGACGCTAATAAAGCAATTCAAGATGCCAAGAACAAATTTAGAGTGTTTTTGAAAGGGACGGCAGCGGAAGTTGTGGGTAAGCTCGAACAGGCTCGTACCGCCTCAACGCAACTGCAGGACAACTTCGCGACGGTTCAGAAGTTCTTGATTGGCCTCTCATTTACTGGACTGCTGATCGGCGGCATTATTCTATTTACCGTTCCGGGTTCAATAGCCAGGCCGATCACCGAGCTCACCGACTCTGTGACTGACATAAGCAAGGGAAACATCACCCGACCCGTGTCGGTGCGGGGCACCCACGAAGTCAAAGCGCTCGCAGAGTCGGTGGAACGGTTGCGTGTTGCCGTCAAGGGACTTATGGCACGGATTAGCAAGCTGCAACAGAAGCACAGCGACTTGAAGCGCCAACCGGTCGCGTAGCCAGGTATTACGGCAAGCCATGTCCGTTTGAATGCCGCTTTGGGTTCGCGAGCGGAAGTCGATAGTTTCGGGTGCGAATCGGCGGAGAACGAGCCTTTTCAGCCGCTTCCAACGCGCTCATGCAAGGTCCGCTTGGCCGCCCAAACGGTCATTCACGAAGGCCGGTCGTGAGCTGCGGGATATGCTGGCGCGGGAGCGGTCGTCTGTTTTGACCCAGTGCCCGGCGGGCGGCTGGGTTATCTAGCGAAGCGCGGCGGACAGATCGTTTTGAAGACGCGTTTGCTCGCCGTGCAGCTCGAGGTTTACTTAAAGAACGACTTGTGGCTGGCGAATGCTCGCTATGCCAACGACATCGCCAGCGGATGCTGCGCGCGTTTGATCGCAGCAGCGGGGTGGGGCTCGCGCATCCCATGCAGGCGAATGAAAAGTGACCTTTAAGAATAAATATGTCCACTCGAGTCGTAGCATCCTTCAACAGCTCCACAGGGCATCACTGTGTTGATATCTTCGTGCGCGAGGATGGCAGCTTCGGCTTCGAGGAATACCGCAGAGACCCTGAAGATCCAAGGGGATGGTTTTCGCTCCACCGCTACTCGCATCAAGTCTTCGCCACCAAGGAAGACGCTGTAGCGCAGGCGACAACGACTGTCGCATGGATGGCTACGGTTTGAGGGCAGTTATCGCGTTGGCAGCCTTTACCCGCATCAACGGCCCTGCGGCGCGGCCCCACGCTTTGCCAGATCGATCCCGTATTGGTTTTAAGCGGACTTGGCGGCGATCGCTTCGATCTCGATCCGCCACTCAGACTTGACCAGTGCCTTGACGATAACGGTCGCGGAGGCGGGACGGGCGTCTCCGAGAAACCGTGCTCGGGCGGCCCCCGCTGCGGCGAGGTCATCAGGGCTCACCAAGTAGGTGGTGATCTTGACCAGATCGCCGACACCCATCCCCGCATCCTCCAGAATAGCGATGATGTTGCGCCAGCAGGCCTCGGCCTGGGCCTCGATGCCCTGCGGCACGACGCCATCGGGTTGCACGCCGACCTCGCCGGCAGTGTAGACCAGCCGGGAGCCAGGCGGGACCTCGACACCGTGGCTGTAGGGGCCAAAGGGCGGTGCAACGGTATTCGGATTATGTGCACGGTTCATACCTGTCTCCTCGCGTGTCGGGAAAAACCGGGATCAGGGCTGAAAACTACGATCAGATCACAGCGCTTGCCCATTATACGCTGTTGTTGGAAGAGCTATATCCGGAACCTGTTATCGATTCCTCGGCGACGAGCCTGACGAAGTCCAGAGCAGAAACGACACCGACCATTTGCTTTGCATCAGTCACTACGAGGCGGTGCACTTCTTCGTCGAGCATTGTGCGTGCCGCTTCCTCAATGGATGCGGATACATCGACGGCGATCACTTTCGGATGGGCGATTTCCCATGCCTTAGTCGAGTAAGGATCGCCACCCGTAAAATCAAAGCGGTTCACATCCGACTTCGATATAAAGCCGGTCAAAGTGCCATCGTCGTCGACCAGCGGTGCACCGCTAATCTTTCGGTCGACGAATAGGCCTTCAACTTCACTGACGGACTTGTCGCGGTGAATCGTAACGACGGTCGGCGTCATAATGTCGCGTACGGTTCGCATAGTCCCCTCTCTCCTCATCGACGTGACAATCCGGCATGGCCACCGATTGAACACTGGAAATGACGATAAGTCCAATATCCGGCATTGCCCGTTGATCCAGAGGGGATTTTACTTTTCCCTAATGCACCCCGAGCAGTGTGGCCTTCAAATACACGCGGTGGCAGATCGATCTGCGTTGGTGAGCCGTTAATTCTTAGTCGGCACACCCACGGAGGAAAAATAAAGAAGCCCGCGAGACCGTCTGTGATTACAGACATCAGATGGCCACCTCGGAAAGGCGAGATTGCCGTTTTCCGCAATGAGTCCCGAGCGTCGCGGCAGGCAGGCGCCGAGAGCCTTTCAGCGAAGGACTGGGAATGCTAGATTGATTGACGCAGAGACAGTTGATATGAACGTTTCTACAGGACGGGCGTGTGTAACGATAGGCATGCTGTTGGCAACGGTACTGCTAGGCGCATGCGCCTCGTACCAGTCGTATCAGCTCGCTAATCCCGAACCCGCAGACATCGAGCGCAAGGTGAAGGTGGGCGAGACCGTGACGGTATTTACCACCGCGGGCAAGACTTTGAACCTGCGCGTGACGTCGATCACCTCGGA
Organism: uncultured Nitrospiraceae bacterium; assembly: GCA_964347935.1. Classification (GTDB taxonomy): domain Bacteria; phylum Pseudomonadota; class Gammaproteobacteria; order Acidiferrobacterales; family SPGG2; genus SZUA-472. The sequence continues at coordinate 9,626 of CAYGAS010000281.1, forward strand.
CACGCTGATCGGCGAGGATTCCGTTACCTCTGTGGAGCACAGGGTTACCTTGCGTGAAATCGGTCTGATAGAAAAGAAACCCGAGCGCAAGTTGCCCGAGACCGCCATTGCGCTGTCCATCATATTCAGCCTGATGCTGGCGTGTTGCGACTGAACGGCTAGAAATTCCCCGGCGACTCATCCACCTCGAGCCTTTGCTAGGCAAGATGGTTGTCGTTGGGTTTCCGAATCGTCCTTAATACGCCTTGAAGAGATCAAGTGTTAGTCCGGAATGAAGAGGAAAAAGATTATCCAGCCGTGCAGGCATTGCATGCGTCTGCATTTGAATCCTGTGCCGAAGCCGATCTCGTCGACGCCCTTAGAGAGCACGTGCGCCCGGTCGTTTCCCTTGTCGCAGAGGACAACAAGGAAGTCGTGGGCCATATCACGTTTTCGCCGGTTTCGTTGTCCGGTCATCCCGGCCTCAAGATCATGGGCCTCGCTCCCATGGCCGTGGCCTTGACGCACCGGAACAAGGGCATCGGGTCCTTGCTGGTAGGGGCGGGTCTGGAGCGGTGCAAAGAGCTAGGGTTTGGTGCTGTCGTCGTCTTAGGCCATCCCGGGTACTACCCGCGGTTCGGTTTTTCGCCTTCAGCACGCTTTGGCATAGACTGCGAATTCGAGGCGCCGGAAGGAGCCTTCATGGTTGTGGAGCTGCAGCCGAATTACCTTCATGCTAAGTCAGGTACCATCAAATATCATGCTGCCTTCAAAGACCTAAAACGTGTCGCCCACCCTGACTTGTTGTGGTAGCCGACTGCTGCCGGATTAGCGCTGCGTTAGACGCCCAGAAATCTCGCATGGAAAAAACAGCTCTATTGATTATCGATGTGCAAAAGGGCCTGGATGGCCCGTGCTGGGGCAAGAGGAACAACCCACAAGCAGAATCGAATATCGCCTTGTTGCTTTCGGCATGGCGCAAACGCGGATTGCCCGTCATTCATATACGGCATTGTTCGGTCGCGCCTGACTCGCCGCTCCGTCCAGAGTTACCCGGTAATGCTTTTAAAGAGGAAGCGCAGCCGTTGCCTGGAGAGATTCAATTCAGTAAATCGGTGAATAGCGCATTTGTAGGCACCGGGCTCGGGAAATACCTTCACGAGCAGCGCATTTCGTCTTTAGTGATTGGCGGGCTTACCACAGATCATTGCGTATCGGCGTCCACGCGGATGGCAGCAGATCTAGGCTTCGATGTCACCTTGATTTCGGATGCGACCGCTACCTTCGATCGTCACGGCCATAACGGTATCCTCTACCCAGCCGAAGATGTCCACCAAATCCATTTGGCAAGTTTGAATGGTGAGTTTTGTGTGGTTCGATCCACTGAAGAGGTCTTGAGGGAAATCGCATGACCATCGAATCGACGCCGACGTCAAAAACGCCGTTTCTACCTTGCTTCGCTCTTTGCCGCCGGTTACCTGAGTCGTTAGATATGAGGATACATGCTTCCCGCGATCCGAAATCTGTTTGACAACACTGCAGAATCCGTAGACGAGATTATTCACCGTCTCCTTGAAGGATCGAGCTTTCGACTCGAGCAGATCGTTTCTTACGGAGTACAGAGTCCATCGGATTTCTGGTATGACCAGGACAGCGCTGAGTGGGTTGCGCTCATTAAGGGGGAAGCTACGCTTGAATTCGAAGAAGGTTCGTTGGGGCTGCGCGCCGGCGACTCCTTGATCATCCCTGCGCATGTGAAGCACAAGGTCACACATACGTCGAAGGACGCGGTGTGGCTCGCAATTCACTACACGAAATGATTGAAAGAAAGACCCCTGGGACCTTTGTTGTTTTCTGGAAATGGACATAGCGTTGAAGAGCTTTCTACTGGCACAGATGTCTCGTTTCATCTTGATACTCACACTCGGTCTCCTGAGTCTGCCGGCCGTATTCTTGGCAGCGTCGGTGTTCGGAGGCGCAGCGCTCCGGATTCCAGGCCTGCTGCTCGTTGCGCTCTACGCTTGGGTCTGGCTGCGATTCCGACCCACGCGTTTTGTCATTCATCCGGGCGACATCGAAGTGATCTGGCCGTTGAAGCGCCGGCGCATCCCGCGCGTGAGCATCGCGGATGTGCGTGTGATGAGCAAAGAAGCACTCCGGCGGGAGATCGGCTGGGGCATGCGCGTCGGGGCGGGAGGACTGTGGGGCGGCTTCGGTTGGCTCTGGACCAAACGGCGGGGGATTGTCCAGATGTACGTCTCGCGCACCGACGGCTTCGTATGGATCGAGCGCGGCAACGACCGGCCGTGGCTGATCACGCCCGAGACCCCGGAGGCTTTTGTTCGTGCTTGGTCACATTAGCTCAACGTCAGCGGAGCGAGACTCGGCAAATCGATGATCTCGGCACAGCAAGCACTGGAGCGCCTGCGAGAGGGAAACCGTCGCTTCGTGTCCGGCGTTCGGAGCGTTGACGCAATCATGGGTCAGACGCAACGGAAAGAGTTGGTAGCCGGTCAGCATCCTTTCGCTGTCATACTGGGATGTTCCGATTCGCGTGTGCCGGTAGAAATCGTCTTCGATCAGGGACTGGGCGATCTATTTGTCATCCGCGTAGCGGG
>CAYGAS010000282.1:0-12754 GCA_964347935.1 uncultured Nitrospiraceae bacterium
GGTCTTCGACCAGCAACGCGGGGCACCGCCAACCGCTCGCAGCGACGTCGCCAGGGCGACTCGAGTTAGCGGTACGAATTGCTTGCGGTGCGGCGGAACGAGGCGAGGGAGCGGTACGATGGGACGACTATCCGACATGCCTGGCACTGCAAGCACATCGGTGTGGTCGATCCTCGACAACCTGTTACTGCTCATCCAAACGGTCTGGAACGTCCGTCACGATAGTAACGGGCGCCGCGAAGTATACAGCAGATCAAATCCAGGTTCGAGCAATGATCCTCGCAGCTATCGGACACCCCTGGCGTCATTAATCCAGATCTTGTACCAACGAATCTCTGACCGCCACGTCGACCGGGTCGACCGCGTGACCATACCGTGGGTGTTCGATCCCCATCGCGATGCCCGCTCCCTTCCTCGCCGCCTGCACCATCGCCGGCGTCAAATCGAAGCACAGAAAGTGGACGGAGGACGTCTTGTCGGCTGTGCTGCGTTCAAGGTCCTCGTCGGCGACAGCCCAGATTCGCTCGAAGCCATGGACCTGGACCCATACTCGATTCTCGATACCAAGGAGCTCTGCCAGTGCCTGCCGGCGTTCATCCGGGTCGGCATATTCCACCATCATCGTCGCCTTCCAGTTGTCGCCATCGGGTATCAGGGGATTGTAAGCAGCGAGTTCCTCATCTATTCCGGCGGCCTCGAAGATCCGCTCGACACGTAACATCTCCTGAATCTGGTACTGCATTGTCAGCCGATCCTCAAAGTATAGTCGCGCATGCGGACCGATCTGGACTTGCCGATGTTTCTTGTGCTCCATCACTCTAGCGCGGAATTGCTGACGAACCTGGGCATACTTCTCCAGGGATAACAGATCCTCGCGCGTCAATTTTTCCATCATATCGATCTACCGAAAATGAGCTTGCAGAATGCTAGATACCATAGGCCTTGCGTAGCAACGTCAACGGATGCTCAGGTGCACCCTTCTTGAGTCCGTTCTCGATCTGATGGCCTGCCATCGGACAATCGCTGCTGTAGTGCTGAGCATCGGCACGCTCTACTCTACTAACGACAGGGCGACCGATTTTCATCGACGCCTCATGGAATTCACTCTTGACTGCATAGGTACCGTTATGGCCGGAACAGCGCTCGATCGCTTCCACCTGAGTCTGCGGTATCAGTTCCAGCACTTCGCGTGTCTTTAAACCAATGTTCTGGACACGCAGATGACACGCTACATGGTAGGCAACCTTCCCCAGCGGGTTTTTGAAATCTTGCTTGAGCTTGCCTTCTTTATAACGCAGCATTAGGTATTCGAACGGGTCATAGCTTGCATCAGCCACCTTTCTCACATCGGCGTCCTCGGGAAACATCAGCGGGTACTCTTGCTTAAGCATCAACACGCAAGAGGGTATCGGCGCAACGATGTCCCAGCCTTCATCGACCAGCTTTGCTAACGTCGGTATGTTCACCTCCTTGGCGCGGGCAACAGCATCGAGGTCGCCGAGCTCAAGCTTGGGCATGCCGCAGCAACGCTCGACCGGCGGCAGACATACGGGAATGCCGTTGTGCCGAAATACGGCAATAAGGTCTTCGCCGAGCTGCGGTTCGTTGTAGTTGCCATAACAAGTCGTAAAAAGCACCACGCGCCCGCGCGTCGCCCCGGCCGGCTCACCCGCTTGCGTTTCCCTCTCGCCCGCTGTCACGCGCTTACGCAACGTCGCGCTGTGATATCTCGGCAATACCGCCTGCTGATGTATGCCAAACGTCTTGTCCAGCAGTCGCCGTGCGGCGCGATTGCGCCCTGCCACATTCACGGCCTGCACGATCACGGGAATGCCCGCCAGGCGTCCGACCGTATCGGTCGACGACAGCAGGCGGTCGCGGAAGCTGCTCTGACCTTTTTTAAGCTTTACCGCCTTCGCCCGCAGCATGAGCTTGGGGAAATCGACATTCCACTCATGCGGCGGAACGTACGGGCATTTGGTCATAAAGCACATGTCGCACAGGTAACATTGATCAACGACCCGCCAGTAGTCAGCCTTGGCGACGCCGTCGACCTCCATCGTCTCGGAGGCGTCGACTAGGTCGAAGAGCGTGGGAAAGGCATTACATAGGGAGAAACAGCGGCGACATCCGTGACAGATGTCGAACACGCGTTGAAGCTCGGTGAACAGAGCGCCTTCGTCGTAGAACTCGGGCGCGCGCCAGGCGAGCGGATGGCGCTCGGGGGCCTCAAGGCTGCCCTCGCGCTGCCCCTTTTTGCCTGTGGGAGCCGCCATGAATAGGCGTGACTACGCTTGAACTCGCGGTGAGCGCGCGGGACAAATCGGGGGTCCCGCGGCCCGTCGATCCCGCTCCTTACTTGTCCAGAGAATCCAGCGCCTTCTGGAAGCGGTTGGCGTGCGAGCGCTCGGCCTTGGCCAAGGTCTCGAACCAATCGGCGATTTCGTCAAAGCCCTCATCACGTGCCGTCTTGGCCATGCCCGGGTACATGTCCGTGTACTCATGGGTCTCACCGGCAATGGCGGCGCGCAAATTGTCGCCCGTGGCACCGATCGGCTTGCCGGTCGCCGGATCACCGACCTCCTCGAGGTATTCCAGATGACCGTGGGCGTGGCCAGTCTCACCTTCGGCAGTCGAGCGAAACACCGTAGCGACATCGTTGTACCCTTCTACATCGGCCTTGGCGGCAAAGTACAGGTAACGGCGGTTTGCTTGCGACTCGCCCGCGAATGCGTCCTTGAGATTCTGTTCGGTTTTGCTGTCTTTAAGTGCCATCGTCCACTCCTCTTATAAGCTATTGATAGGTAGAGAAAAGTCGCTGGATAAATTTAGACTGATTCTAAATCTAATCGGGGCGCCTGTCAACGGGCTGCCAGCACGGTCGCGAGCCAGCGTTGCCGGCGTGCGGAAAAAGATTTGGCGCTCGCGTCATATCTCAACTAATATCTAACCGAGGCGGTGTAGGCGCCTGAAACAAAACCACCTTTGTATCACCTGAGAAAAATCCATTTTTAAATCAGATAGCTATGGCTGCCCCAAGTATGGCAACGAGTATCGGCGGATTGGCGCTGCGTCTAGTTCGTGACAATTTGCTGAGCAGCAGCGATGCCGAGCGCATCCAGTCGGAGGCCACTGCCCAGCGTGTCCCCTTCGTCACGCAGCTGGTGCAGAGCAAGAAGCTCGACAGCGCGACGGTCGCCAAGGTCGCGTCCGACGAGTTTGGTGTGCCGCTGTTCGACATCGCCTCCTTGGATCTTGAGATTGCGCCGGTCAAGCTAATCAGCGAAAAAATCATGAATCGCCACCGCGTGCTGCCCTTATACAAGCGCGGGGTGCGGTTATTTGTAGCCATTGCCGACCCGACCAACATTCAAGCGCTAGACGAGGTTAAATTCCATACAGGCCTCACGACCGAGCCGATCCTGGTGGAAGAGGCGAAGCTGTCGCAGGCGATCGAGAAGATCCTCGAGGCGAGCGACACTAGCTTGCAGGATCTGGCCACCGACGAGGGTCTGGAAAACCTCGAGCTTCTGGCCGAAGAGGATGAGAGGGGTGCGCGCGGCGATGAAGAGGGCGTCAACGACACGCCCATCGTCAGATTCGTCAACAAGGTCTTGATGGACGCCATCAACCGCGGTGCCTCCGACATTCATATCGAGCCTTACGAAAAGACCTACCGTGTGCGCTATCGCCAGGACGGCGTGCTGCACGAGGTCGCGTCGCCGCCACTTGCGTTGGCTGGGCGCATTTCTGCGCGAGTGAAGATTCTGTCCAGACTCGACATCGCCGAGAGACGCGTCCCGCAGGACGGTCGTATCAAAATGCGTATCTCGCGCAATCGTGCCATCGACTTTCGTGTCAGCACGCTGCCAACACTATGGGGCGAGAAGATCGTGTTGCGTATTCTCGATCCGACCTCGGCCACTTTGGGTGTGGATCACCTTGGCTTCGAGCCGCACCAGAAAGAACAGTTTATCGACGCCATCGACCGACCCCAGGGCATGGTGTTAGTGACCGGTCCGACGGGAAGCGGTAAGACGGTGACCCTGTACACGGCGTTGAACATCCTCAATACGTCGAACCGCAATATTTCCACCGCCGAAGACCCTGTGGAAATAAATGTCCCCGGCATCAATCAGGTCAACATCAACGAGAAGGCAAACCTCACCTTTGCGTCCGCGTTGCGCGCATTCCTGCGGCAAGATCCAGACATCATCATGGTCGGTGAGATCCGCGACCTGGAAACGGCGGAGATCGGCGTCAAGGCGGCGCAGACCGGTCACTTGGTGCTCTCAACCCTGCACACAAACGATGCTCCGGGCACGCTCACGCGTCTGGTGAACATGGGCGTGGCGCCATTCAACATTGCCTCCTCGGTGCATCTCATCATCGCCCAGCGCCTGGCGCGACGGCTTTGCGAGCATTGCAAACGTCCACTCGATCTTCCCGAAGCGGCGTTGTTAAAGGCCGGCTACAAGAAGAATCAGTTGGGTGATCTTACTGTACATGGGCCGGTCGGTTGCGATGCCTGTAGTGAGGGCTACAAGGGCCGGGTCGGCATCTATCAGGTCATGCCGATTTCGGAAGCCACCGGCAATATCATCATGCGCGGCGGCAATCAGCTCGACATCGAAAAACAGGTCAATCAAGAGGGAGTACACGACCTGCGCGCCTCCGGCCTGCGCAAGGTAAGTCAGGGCATCACCAGCCTAGAAGAGGTCGAACGGGTTACCAGTCAATAGCAATGGCTCAGGCAGCTGTAAAAAAACCGAAGCTCGATACCTTCACTTGGGAAGGTGTCGACCGCAAGGGTAAGCGACTCAAGGGCGAGATGGATGCTGCGAGCGTGGCCTTCGTCAACGCCATGCTACGACGGCAGGGCATCAATCCGGTCAAGGTCGCCAAGCGCAGTTCACCGCTTTTCGCCGTCAAAAAGAGGATTAAGCCCAAAGATGTCGCCGTGTTTACACGCCAACTTTCGACCATGATCGCTGCGGGTATCCCCGTGGCACAGGCGTTTGACATCGTCGGCAAAGGGCATGAAAACCCGACCATGCGCGAGCTCGTCAACACCATCAGGCAGGATATCGAGTCGGGCACCAATATGACGGAAGCGTTGGGCAAGTATCCGCTTTATTTCGACTCCTTGTACTGCAATCTCGTCAACGCTGGCGAGCAAGCGGGTATCCTCGATACGATTCTCGACAAGCTCGCCACGTACAAGGAAAAGATCGAGTCTATCAAAGGCAAGATCAAGTCTGCACTGTTTTACCCCACGGCGGTGATTGTCGTTGCTTTTATCATTACCTCGATTCTGATGATCTTTGTGATTCCGCAGTTCGAAAGCCTTTTCCAAGGATTCGGCGCAGACCTGCCCGCCTTCACCAAACTTGTGATCGACATCTCGGCGACCTTCAGAGATTACTGGTATATCATCTTCGGCAGCATTATCGGCACTGTTGCGACTTTTTCTTATAGTTACAAGCGTTCCACGAAGATGCAGCATACGCTCGACCGGCTTTTGCTTAAGGCGCCGATCGTGGGCGAGATCATCAAAAAAGCCACGATCGCACGCTTTTCGCGCACGCTCGCTACGATGTTTGCCGCCGGCGTGCCACTCGTGGAAGCGCTCGATTCCGTCGCCGGCGCGTCCGGTAATCGCGTGTACTACGAGGGCACGATGGCCATTAAGGCTGACGTCACCACCGGTTTACAGCTGCAGGCAGCGATGGCATCGACCAATCTGTTTCCTAACATGGTGGTCCAGATGGTGGCAATCGGTGAAGAATCCGGTGAGCTTGACAGCATGCTGAGTAAAGTGGCTGACATTTACGAGCAGGAAGTCGACGATGCGGTCGCCGGACTAAGCAGCCTGCTAGAACCCATTATCATGGCCTTTCTCGGCGTCGTCGTCGGCGGCCTGGTGATTGCCATGTACCTGCCGATCTTCAAGATCGCGGGAACGGTCTGACGTCAGCCAACCCCGCGACGCCCTGCAGGGACCGCAGTCATACTTTTCATGAGTGTGCTCAAGCTCTGGCTTGAAAATAACCCCGCCCTTTTCATTATGACCACGGCCGTGCTCGGGCTGGTCGTCGGGAGCTTTCTCAATGTGGTCATCCACCGCTTGCCGCTGATGCTGGAGCGAACGTGGAAGCGACAGTGCCGTGAGTTCATGGACGGCGAGGACGTCGAGGGCGATCCGCCCGAGGAAATATTCAACCTCGTGAGGCCGCGCTCACAGTGCCCGCATTGCGGCCATACGATCGCCGCGCACCAGAATATCCCGGTGCTCAGCTTTGTATTCCTCAAGGGCAGATGTGCAGCTTGCGGTCAGCGCATCGCCTGGCGCTATCCGTTCGTCGAGCTCCTCACTGCTATTCTGTCGGTGACCGTGGTTTGGCATTTTGGCGCAACGTCGGCCAGCGCGGCCGCGCTGCTGCTCACCTGGGCGCTCATCGCATTGGCCGTTATTGACTTTGACAAGCAGATCTTGCCCGATGCCGTCACTTTGCCTCTCATCTGGATCGGGTTGTTGGTCAATCTTTACCCCAATTCGTTGTTTACGCCGCTGCGAAGCGCCGTAATTGGCGCCGTTGTCGGCTACCTCTTTTTATGGCTGGTGTTTCACGGCTTTCGCCTGCTCACCGGCAAGGAGGGAATGGGCTACGGCGATTTCAAGCTGTTCGCCGCCTTTGGCGCCTGGCTCGGCTGGCAGGACCTGCCACTGATCATTGTGCTCGCTTCCTTGGTCGGCGCAGTCACCGGGATCACGATGATTGTGGTTCTGGGACGCGATCGTCAGTTGCCGATTCCTTTCGGACCTTTTCTGTGCGCGGCCGCCTGGATCGCGCTGCTTTGGGGGAACGACATCACGCGTTTTTATCTGCAATTCGCGCGCATTACGGCATAAGAGCAAACCCGGTCAGCGGACATGTTGCGCGTGGGTCTGACAGGGGGCATTGGCAGCGGCAAGTCTACGGCGGCCGCGATCTTTGCCGGTCACGGTGTACCCATCATCGACGCAGACGAGATTGCGCGTCGGCTGGTGGCACCTGCTGAGCCCGCATTCCGCGAGATCGTGCAGGCATTCGGCAAGGAAGTGGTCGCGGCCGATGGCAACTTAGACCGCCAGCGGCTGCGTAAAATCGTATTTGAGGATGCGCCACGGCGCCACCAGCTCGAAGCCATCTTGCATCCGCGCGTACACGACGAAATCGAGCGGCAAACGCGTCGTGTAGACGCGCCCTACTGCATTATCGTGATCCCTCTACTGATCGAAGCTGATCAACGGGATCTGGTAGACCGGATCGTCGTGATCGATGTGGATGAAGAATTGCAGCGTCAACGGGTCGCCGCGCGCGGCCAGTTACCTGAGGAACAGATACGCCAGATCATCGCTGCCCAGCTGAGCCGCAGCGAACGCCTGCGCTACGCCGATGATGTCATCTTGAACAACGCGACGCTGGCGGATCTACGCGTAAGCGTGGATCGACTTCACGAGCGCTATCTGGCGATCGCCAAGGACACGCCGTAGCGTCACCGCAGCGCCGCCACAACCGCAGCGGGATCCGCGCTATTCCAGAAACCGCTGATCATCGCCAAGCCCTGACCCCCGGATTCGCGCGCAATCGAGGCGTCCGCGGCGCCCAGTCCGCCCAAGGCATAGACCGGCAGATTGGTCACCTCACAAAGTTGCGCAAACCGCTTCCAGCCGAGCGGTGCCGCACGCGGATGGCTCGGTGTCGCCCGGACCGGGGCCAGGACGACGAAATCCACGCCCAGGCTCGCGGCCAAGTCGAGCTCCTCGCGATCATGCGTGGAGGCGACCACCCAAAGACGAGCGTCCAGCGGACGCGTGCGCAAGGCTCGCAATCGCCGACTATTGAGATGCACACCATCGGCCCCGCATGCCTCTACCCAGGCGGGCTCGCCGTTGAGCACCACTTCAGCACCGTGTTCGTGGCACGCGTGCACCACCTTTCGCGCCAGGCGTTGAAACTCTGCCTTCTCGAGCTGCGGTTCGCGCAGCTGCAGCAGGCGCACGCCGCATGCCAAGGCTCGCTCGAGTCTGCGCATGAACTCTGCCTCGCCAAGCCGTTGCGCATTGCTGATGAGGTAAAGCCCAGGCAAACGCGCAGCCCTAATGACTGGCTGGTTAGCGGCCGGGAATTCGAGATCCGGCAAGCGGCTGCATTCTACCCAGGCGACATCCTGTCCCTCGCGGCCGTGCGGCTGACCCTCGAAGGCCGTCACCCGCCACACATCGAGATGCACCCGTTTGTCTGGATAGCTGTGACGCACCTGAATCAAGGGGTGTGCCGACTGTACCGTGATCCCCAACTCCTCGCCCAGCTCGCGCACCAGCGCGTCGCGCCTTGTCTCACCGGCTTTGACCTTGCCCCCGGGAAACTCCCACTTGTTGCCTTGGTGACTGCCGCTGGGCCGTTTTGCCACCAACACCCGATCATCGCGCATCAACACGGCAGCCACGACGTGTACCGCGTGCTCAGCTGCGATATTCGGCGTTGATTCGAACATAGTCATGGGACAGATCACAGGTCCATATGCGCGCAGCGTGCGTTCCCGCCGCCAGTGCGACGCGCACGGTAACCTCTGGCTTGCGCATGATCGCTTGCCCCATTTCTTCCCTGTAGCCGGGATCGCGCGCGCCGCGGCTGAACACGCGAAGCTCATCGAGGTAGATAGAAAGCGCGTTCACGTCGAGCGCGCCAATACGCGCCCGACCGATGGCGGCGAGTATCCGGCCCCAGTTCGGATCACTAGCAAAGAAGGCGGTTTTCACGAGTGGCGAATGGGCGATGGTATAAGCAATTTCCAGGCAGTCCTTTTCACTTGCGCCTTCTACGATCTCGATGGTAATAAATTTTGACGCCCCCTCAGCATCGCGCACAATGGCTTGGGCGAGTTCGCTTGCAACGGCCGTGACCGCATCGGCCAGAAGCCTAAAACCCTCTTGATCGGGCGACACAATGCGCGGGTTCGCCGCTTTGCCGCTCGCCAAAAGCACGAAGGCATCGTTGGTGGACGTGTCACCATCGACAGTTATGCGGTTGAATGAACGCTCGACGGCCTGATCGATGCACGCTCGCAGCGCTTGGCGGTCTACGTTCGCATCGGTGGCGACGAACGCGAGCATCGTTGCCATGTCGGGACAGATCATGCCCGCGCCCTTAGCAATGCCGGTTACGGTAATCCTATGCGGACCCAGCATGAGTCGCCGCGAGGCGCCTTTGGCGACCGTATCCGTGGTCATGATGCCATGGGCAGCGTCGAGCCAGCCGTTCTCATCGAGCCGGTCCACACACCCAGCAAGCGCGTTTACTAGCCGCTCCACGGGCAGAGGTTCGCCGATGACGCCCGTGGAAAAGGGCAGAACCTGTGCGGGTGCACAGTCGAGATGACGCGCGAGCGCCTCACAGCACGCACGGGCGTCGGCGATGCCCGTATTGCCCGTTCCGGCGTTTGCGTTTCCGGCATTGATCACGAGCGCGCGCGGAGACGATCGCGCCAGGTGATCGCGGGCTACCGATACCGGTGCCGCGCAGAAGCGGTTGCGCGTAAAGACGGCTGCCGCCTCGGACCCGGGCGCAACTTCAAACACAACCACATCGGGCCGCCCCGAATAACGCAAGCCGGCCGCGCATGTGGCAATGCGAACGCCCGCTACGGGATGCAGCAGTGACGGTGGGGACAAGTTAACGGCCATAAACTATCCTGAGGTGAAATGCCAAGGGGTGCGGCGCAGACGGCACCTGCTATCCCCCAGGTTCTTCACACCTCGCCCCCCGCTTGCTCCCGTTCTCACCCCAGACGGCCGTGGCAATGTTTGTACTTCTTGCCTGAGCCACAAGGACAAGGTTCATTGCGGCCAATCTTGCGATGTTTGCGCACCACCGGTTTGTGCACGGTGGCAACATCGCTTTCCGCCTCCGCAGGCTCCTCGCCCTGCACTGACGGGTGCAGGTATTGCATCGGCTGCTGTCTTCGGTTCTGGGCCTCAAGGGCATCCACGTCCTCAACGGTCTGAATGCGGATTCGCGTCAACAACCGTATGACCTCGTTCTTAATTGCGTCCAACATGGTGGAAAACAGCTCAAAGGCCTCGCGCTTGTATTCCTCCTTGGGATTCTTTTGCGCATAGCCCCGTAGATGAATGCCCTGGCGCAGGTGGTCCATGGCCGCTAGATGTTCCTTCCAGTGTCGGTCGAGCACTTCCAGCATCACCGCCTTTTCGAGATAGCGCATTACCTCTTCGCCATAGGCCGCGGTCTTCTCGGCATAGCGCTTTTCGAGCTCGCCAACGATCTTTTCGCGCAACTTCTCTTCATCCAAGCCCGGGTCCTGGTCCAGCCACCGCGCCACCGGCAGCTGCATACCGAACTCTTGTTCTAATGCTTCTTCCAAACCCGGCACGTTCCACTGCTCTTCCAGACTGCCCGGTGGAATGCCCTGATCGATGATTTCGTTGATCACCTCGCGCCGCAGCGTAATGATGTTCTCAGAGATGTCATCGAACTCCATGAGGTTGTTGCGTTGTTCGTAGATAAACTTGCGTTGTTCATTGGCAACGTCATCGTATTCGAGTAGTTGCTTGCGTATGTCAAAGTTGCGCGCCTCGACCTTGCGTTGGGCGTTCTCGATCGCACGCGTTACCCAGCGGTGCTCGATCGCTTCGCCCTCGCTCATCCCGAGCTTCTGCATCAGCCCGGAAACCCGTTCGGAGCCGAAGATTCGCATTAAATTGTCTTCTAGCGACAGATAAAAGCGCGAGGAGCCCGGATCACCTTGACGTCCCGCGCGTCCACGCAGCTGATTGTCGATGCGCCGGGACTCATGTCGTTCGGTGCCAATCATATGCAGGCCGCCGACTGAAACCACGTGGTCGTGCCGCTCCTGCCAGTCTTGCCGCACCTGGTGCCGTTTCTCGTCGTCCCCATCTAGGGCTTCAAGCTCTTTTTCTAGATTGCCGCCTAGTACGATGTCGGTGCCGCGCCCGGCCATGTTGGTTGCGATCGTCACCGTGCCCGGGCGCCCCGCCTGAGCAACGATCTGCGCTTCGCGCTCGTGATGCTTGGCATTCAGCACCTGATGAGGGATAGCCCCCCGGTTGAGCATACCCGACAGCTGCTCCGAGCTCTCGATCGACGTCGTACCCACCAGCACCGGCTGACCGCGCTCGTGGCAATACTTGATATCGTCCAGAATGGCGGCGCGTTTCTCGTCCGCGGTGCGATACACGAGGTCGCTCAAATCCTCACGCACCATCAGCTTGTGCGTCGGGATGACTACCACTTCCAGGTTATAGATCTGCTGAAATTCGAAGGCCTCGGTATCGGCGGTACCGGTCATGCCCGCGAGCTTGTCATAGAGCCGGAAGTAATTTTGGAAGGTTATCGATGCAAGTGTCTGATTTTCATTCTGAATCGTTACGCCCTCCTTCGCCTCGATCGCCTGGTGCAGACCCTCGGACCAGCGCCTGCCGGGCATCATGCGGCCGGTGAACTCGTCAATGATGATGATCTCGTTGTCTTTGACGATGTAGTCCACTTCGCGATGGTAAAGCGAGTGCGCTCGCAAGGCGGCATTCAAGTGGTGCAGCAGCATGATGTTGGTCACATCGTAGAGATTACTGCCCGTCTCCAACAATCCGTCCTGCGACAGCAGCCGCTCCACGTGCTCGTGGCCGCTCTCGGTCAGAAACGCCTGCCGCGTCTTTTCATCAATCGTGTAGTCACCCGGCCCCTCCTCGGTCTCTTGCTTCTTTAGCCTGGGGATAATCGCGTTGATCTTGCGGTAGAGATCGGTGCTTTCCTCCGCCGGCCCGGATATGATCAACGGGGTTCGCGCCTCGTCGATCAAGATCGAGTCGACCTCGTCGACAGTGGCGAAGTTCAGCCTACGCTGAAAGCGCTCGTCGGCGCGAAATGCCATGTTGTCGCGCAGGTAATCGAAGCCAAACTCGTTATTGGTCCCGTAAGTGATGTCGGCCAGGTAGGCCTCACGCTTCTCCTCGGGGGGCTGATGGGACACTACCACACCGACGCGCATGCCGAGGAAAGCGTAGATCTTGCCCATCCATTGGGCATCACGGCGCGCAAGATAATCATTGACGGTTACGATATGCACACCATTGCCGGCGAGCGCGTTAAAATAAGCGGTCAGCGTAGCAACCAACGTCTTGCCCTCGCCCGTGCGCATCTCGGCGATCTTGCCTTCATGCAGCACCATGCCGCCGATCAGCTGCACATCGAAATGCCGCATGTCCAGCGTGCGCCTCGCTGCCTCGCGCACGACGGCGAAGGCCTCGTGCAGTAATGTCTCAAGTCCCCCGCCCTGCGCCAGGCGCGCCTTGAACTCGTCGGTCTTGGCACGCAAATCGCCGTCCGAGAGCTTCAACATCGCTGGCTCGAGCGCATTAATGCGCGCCACATCCTGCATCATGCGCCTTATCAGGCGCTCGTTGCGCGTGCCAAATACCTTTTTCGCGAGGTTTACAATCATCTTCACAGGCCTAGTCGAAAAGGCCCTGAGGTGCAAATTAAAGAAAACGGGGAATTATGGAGGAAAAGTAAAGGGACTGAAAGCGTGGCCCTGTCAGCGTGCCTGCAAGAAAGGCCGCGGATTCACCGCCCGCTCCCGGCGCAGCACCTCAAAGTGCAGGTGCGGACCGGTGGAGCGCCCCGAGGTGCCGACCGTGGCGATGGGGGCGCCGCGGGTGACCCGATCGCCC
>CAYGAS010000283.1:0-5168 GCA_964347935.1 uncultured Nitrospiraceae bacterium
CTCATAAAGGTCGTCTCCATCGGCCTCCATGAGCACGTCCTTGCCGGCGAAACCGAGATCGGCGGCGCCGTATTGGACGTAGGTGGGCACGTCAGCCGCGCGAATGACGATTAGCTTGATGTCACCCTCCTCGGTGTCGAATACCAGCCTGCGACTCGAGGCGGGATCTTCCTTCGGTACGATGCCGGCGCGCGCCAGCAGTGGCAAGCTCTCCTGCAGAATACGACCTTTAGATAGGGCGATTTGCACCGTGCGCGACATGGTCCTAAGTGTGGCCGGCGCTGTCAGTCGTTAACGGCCTTGTTGATCGCGAGCGTACCCGGTACGCGGCGGATGCGAGCGCCTAATTGTGCCAGCTTTTCCTCAATACACTCGTAGCCACGGTCGATGTGATAGATCCGGTCGACGATGGTATTCGACTCCGCGACTAGACCGGCGAGCGCCAGACTCGCGGACGCACGCAGGTCTGTGGCCATGACGGGCGCGCCTGTCAGTTGCTTCACGCCACGGACGATGGCAGTGTTGCCGCGCATTTCAATATTCGCCCCCATGCGTTGGAGCTCGAGCACGTGCATGAAACGGTTCTCAAACACTGACTCGGTGATGGTCGCTGTACCTTGGGCGGTGCAGTTGAGCGCCACGAACTGCGCTTGCATGTCGGTCGGAAAAGCTGGATAGGGCGCGGTACGGATATCGATGGCATTGAGCTGTCTACCTTCTTGGTCTAGCGCAATCCAGTCTGGGCCAGTAGAAATCTTAGCGCCGGCCTCGCGCAGCTTATCCAGCACCGCCTCCAGGTGCTCCGGGCAAACATCGCGCAACCTGATATTGCCGCCGGTCATGGTGGCCGCCACCAGATAGGTGCCGGTCTCGATTCGATCTGGAATGACTTGATGCGAGGTACCGTTGAGTGTTTCCACACCCTCTACGACGATAGTGTCAGTGCCGGCTCCTTTGATCTTCGCGCCCATGTTGACCAGGCACTTCGCCAGGTCAGCGACCTCGGGCTCGCGCGCCGCATTCTCAATGACGGTCTTACCCTGTGCCAGGGTCGCAGCCATCATGATATTTTCTGTACCCGTTACCGAGACCATATCCATGAAGATCCGTGTGCCGGCGAGTCTGCGGGCGCGTGCCTTGATATATCCCTCTTCGATCTTTATGTCCGCACCCATCGCCTGCAGGCCCTTAATGTGCAGATTGACAGGGCGTGACCCAATCGCACAGCCTCCTGGCATCGACACCTCGGCCTCGCCGAAGCGCGCCAGCAACGGTCCCAAGACCAAGATGGAAGCGCGCATCGTCTTCACCAACTCATAGGGCGCACGCAGCGAGTTCACGACACCCGCGTCTGCCTCGATCGTCATCTTTTCATCCACGACCAACTTGACGCCGATACGTCCCAACAACTCCATTGTCGTGGTGATATCTTGCAGGTGCGGCACATTGGCGATACGCATCGGTTGGTCGGTGAGCAATGACGCAACCAGCACCGGCAGGGCTGCATTTTTTGCCCCTGAGATCCGGATCTCGCCGCGCAGAGGTATACCGCCTGTGACTATAAGCTTGTCCATCGATTCACCGGTACTCGCGATCTCGTCGCCTCGACCTCAGCCCTTGATTTAATCCAATCAATCCCGCAGCGCACACGCACAAAAAGAAAAAGGCTGCCTCCCGGGCAGCCCGACTCATAAACGACGCGCCCGCAAGTCGCTCAATCTTGGGTTGCCGCGACGAGTTTTTGCAGTTCTCCTTTTTGGTATAGCTCAATCATGATATCGCATCCACCGACGAACTCCCCGTTGACGTAGAGCTGCGGGATAGTCGGCCAGTTGGAATACCGCTTGATCCCTTCGCGGATCTCCGGATCGGCCAATACATCGACCGCCGTGAATTCGGCGCCGCAGGCATCCAGCAACTGACTGGAGCGTGCCGAGAACCCACATTGCGGTGCGCCCGGCGTACCTTTCATATAGAGCACGATCTTGTCCGATGTGACCTGCTGTCTGATTCTGTCCTGTACTGACATACCGCGTTACCTCTGGTTACCGTCTGCGTGACTATTCCATACGACCTTGCTGCTGAATCCATTGCTCGGGGGTATACGTACGCAGCGAAAGTGCGTGGATCTCGCCCCCCATCCTTTCTCCCAATGCCTCATAGACCAGTTGGTGTTGTTGCACCATCGTCTTGTTGGCAAACAGCTCTGACACCACTATGGCTTCGAAGTGCTGGCCATCGCCAGAAACACTCACGCGCGCGCCCGCCAGACCCTGCTCAATCAGGCGCTTGATCTGCTCTGATTGCATCGCCGCTGAAGCACCATTATCGAGGCCCATTTAGCCATTTCAAAGGCCCACAAGGATACGTCAGGCAGGACCTGAATTGAAGGGGTGAGCGCCCTGTTTTGCGCGCCGTGCTGGAATTGCCCATCTAGTTACGCAGCTTATAGCCTCGGTGCAACATGGCGAGACCTGCTCCGGCCAACCCCAGCATGAACAACCCCACGACTGTCAGGCTTAGGATCGGGTTTACGTCCGAGACGCCAAAGAACCCGTAACGAAAGCCGTCGATCATGTAAAAAAACGGATTGAAATGCGACAGTTTTTGCCAAAAACCCGGCAACGCCTGCACCGAATAAAACACTCCGCTCAAGAAGGACAATGGCACGATGACGAAATTCTGAAACGCACCGACGTGGTCGAACTTGTCCGCCCAGATACCGGCAATAAGGCCGAGCGTGCCGAGCACCGCGCTGGCCAGCAATGCAAACACCAGAATGAGCAAAGGACTGTGCACCGGCAAGGGGACAAACGCAACCGCTGCCAGACCCACGCCGATGCCGACGGCGAGACCCCGCACGACTGCTGCCAAGACGAATGCGAGATACATCTCTAGGCTGGAGATCGGCGCCAGCAGCACGAATACGATATGACCAGCGACCTTGGACTGAATCAGGCTTGAAGAGCTGTTGGCAAAAGCATTCTGAATGACCGCCATCATCATGAGACCGGGAACAAGAAAAGTGGTGTAGCTGATATCTTCAAACGCGCGTACCCTGCCTTCCAACGCCTGCGCGAAAACGAGCAGATACAGCAGCACCGTGACAATAGGCGCACCCAGTGTCTGCCACGCAACGTTGGCGAAACGCAATATTTCCTTGCGCAACAGCGCGCGGAAACCCCCGATGTTCATTCCGCTGCCCCGCGTGTCAGCTCTAGAAACACATCCTCGAGGTCCGGCTCCTCGGTACGCAGATCAGTGATACGCAGGTCTGTGCGCCGCAGTTGATCAAGAAAATCGACAATCGAATCGACATCTCGATCCAGTCGAAACTCGAGCTGCCCGACGTTTGTGTCGTATAGCTTCGCCATCAGCGTTTGGGGAAGCGCAGGCACAGGTTCCTCGACCGTTACGATCACCTGCACAGGTCTGCCTACGGTTCTACGCAACAAACCTTGCTTGCTATCTAACGCCACCACGTTACCATGGTTCAGGATTGCGATCCGATCGCATAGAGCCTCGGCTTCTTCCAAGTAGTGGGTGGTGAGAACGATGGTATGCCCTTCCTTATGAAGCCGGCGTATGAAATCCCATAGCGACTTGCGCAACGCGATATCGACGCCGGCCGTCGGCTCGTCGAGCACGACGACCTCGGGACGGTGAACAAGCGCTTGGGCAATAAGCACCCGTCGCTTCATCCCACCCGAAAGTGCACGCATGTTACGCTCGGCCTGGTTCTTAAGGCCGAGCGCGCCCAAGAGCTCGTCGATCCACCGTTCGTTGGCACGGCCAAGACCAAAATAACCCGCTTGAATGCGGAGCACCTCACGCACGGTGAAGAACGGATCGAACACAAGTTCCTGCGGGACGACGCCAAGACAACGCCTGGCCTCACGATAGTCGCGAATCACATCATGCCCAAGCACGGATACGCGCCCCAAGTCCTGGCGTGTCAGCCCGGCAACGATGTTTATCAGTGTAGATTTGCCCGCGCCGTTCGGACCGAGCAGGCCGAAGAATTCGCCCCGCGCAACAGCGAAGCTGACACCCCGTAACGCATGAATAGCGCCAAAGTGCTTGTGTACCTCCGCGATCTCGATAGCGTTGTTCAAATCCAGCATGCTCGCTTGGAAAGATTGGTTACGCGCATCGCACAGCACCTGACGGTGATCGATGTTGCTGTATGCGCGCTGGGGACCCCTAAATGCCGCCTCGCATTATTCCTTCAATTTTGAAAACAGTGGCCGTGACTTCGTTAGTCTCGGCATTCACCGATGGCACCACATAGGATATTTTGCCGCGTTTATATATACTCATCGCCATGTAAGTCGCATCTGCAATAACCTGGATCTTGTATGGCCGATCGCCTGTCATTCCAAGCCCATGGTCGCGAGGTACTGGCTCTAGAAGCCAAAGCGGTAGCGGAGCTGGCTGAACGTCTCGATGAGCGATTCGCGCAAGCCTGCGAGCTGATTCTAAAGTGTACCAGACGCAAGGGTCGCGTTGTGGTCATTGGCATAGGCAAGTCGGGGCATGTCGGTGGAAAGATCGCCGCCACGCTCGCGAGCACGGGTACCCCGGCGTTCTTCGTGCACCCTGGCGAGGCCAGCCATGGTGACCTCGGTATGATCACACCGGATGACACCGTGTTGGCCATCTCCAACTCCGGCGAGACGAGTGAGATCCTAACTATCTTGCCGATCATCAAACGCATGGGCGCCACGCTTATTGCCCTGACTGGAAACACCGCTTCCACAATAAGCAAACATGCGGCAGTGACGCTCGATGCGAGCGTCGACAAAGAAGCGTGTCCGCTCAACCTGTCACCGACCGCAAGCACAACTGCGGTGCTCGCCATGGGAGACGCTCTAGCGGTAGCGCTGTTGAAAGCACGAAAATTTACGCGTGAGGACTTTGCCCGGTCGCATCCGGGTGGCAGACTGGGCCGACAGCTGTTGCTCTACGTCGAAGACTTGATGCACACAGGTAACGAGATTCCAATTGTCAGCGAAAACGCCTCGCTGCAGGAAGCGTTACTGGAGATGACTCGCAAGGGTCTCGGCATGACAGGCGTCGTCGATGCAAACAACCGTCTTTGCGGGATCTATACAGATGGCGATCTGCGCCGGACCCTGAACCAAGGCGTGGATGTCTACGGGACCAAA
>CAYGAS010000284.1:0-12323 GCA_964347935.1 uncultured Nitrospiraceae bacterium
GAGGTAAATCATATTCGCGCCCTGAAGCAACAGAATGCGCCACATAAACGCTCTTTCCCTATATGCTTTCGAAAGGAGGAGCTCGAGTTTGCTTTAGGGCAAGCAGTCCATGCTACTCCCATTGACTGGTCGTAAAAGACCTCGTCACCCGGGACAAACACGCCCCTTTTCGGAGGTTGTCGGATGGTCCGCCTACGGTTGATCGACCGCTTTTAACTCCGGAGCGGTCAGTCAATCGATCAGAAAAACGATGTCGTGACGGGCAGAGAACGGTCAAAAGCAGCCGGTCGAGATTTACAATTCTCCTCCAAGCTGTATCGAATCGTTTCGATGATTCGATCCAGCCTCTGCAAGACCTTCGGTCTAGCTGCGATGGTCGGGCCGCAGAGGGCACTAGAGATCGGCGGCCAATTGTCGCGTCAAATCGGCGGCCGGCACCTCCTTGCATCCGCTCGCATTTTGGCCAGCCCACAGTGGCGAGAAATCTCCTGAGCCCTGGGCTTCCGCTTTGGCGCGCAAGGGAACGATGGCAGTGGCGGCCAAAGGAAAAGCGGGCGTAGCGGTGGTTATCGGGCCAAGCTCTCTCATAATGCGGTTTACGATGCCGCGAGCGGGACGCCCTGTGAAGACATTCGTAAGTGCCGTATGGTGGGCCGCCTTACTTTTTAACGCGGCGCGGTGTATTGCGCTTGTGGTGGCTTCCGGACAGAGCAGATAAGCCGTTCCCACCTGTACACCTGCTGCGCCAAGCGCCATCGCGGCCGCCACACCCTTTGCGTCCGCGATGCCGCCCGCAGCAATGACAGGCACCTTCACCTCTCGCACAATCTGTGGCACCAGTGCGAACGTGCCGAATTGAGTACTGAGGTCTTCCGACAAGAAAATGCCACGGTGCCCACCCGCCTCAAGACCTTGGGCAATGATGGCGTCGACCCCCTGCGCCTCGAGCCACCGTGCTTCCTCGATCGTTGTTGCTGAACAGAATATTTTCGCGCCCAATGCTTTCGCGCGCGTCAGCAATTCGGTCGATGGTAAACCAAAATGAAAACTCACCACCGGAGGCTTGAACACCTCTAACACATTAGCGGCCTCGGTGCTGAAGGGAGCACGTCCCGAACCGGCAGAAATTCTGTCGGCATCGATGCCATATTCTTTGTAATACGGAGCAAGCGCAGCGCGCCAGGCCGCTTCGCGTTTAGCGCTCGGCTCAGGCGGCGCGTGGCAAAAGAAATTGACGTTGAAGGGTTTGTCAGTTTGTGTCTTGATCGCCGTCAGCTCTTTGCGCAGGTCATCAAGAGTGAGCATCGCGCAAGGCAGCGAGCCGAGCCCACCCCCATTGGACACGGCCACAGCCAGCGCGCTGCCTTGCACGCCCGCCATGGGTGCTTGAATGATGGGCAACTCTATTCCCAGGAGTTGTTGCAGGGTCATCGTTTTGGCTCCAAACTATTTCAGGCTCACGGCCAGTGTTAACGTGCTATCTCCGTCGCTTATCCAGGGTCGGCGCAAACTGAGAGCGGAGATAGACTACAAGATAGCAGTCTGCCCGCCCTATCGGGTATTTGGCAGCGTAACGGCCCCCTCGCACGTCACTGGATTCAAGGTCCAGAAAAGAGTTGTCGCCCCTCTGTCGCGAGTGCCTGCTTTGGGTTGCGGCCCGTCGGCACTGGAGGTCACCGACGTCGGCTCTCGCACGCAAAGGGGACAGTCCAGCGGCTTAAGTTATCGACCTGGTTTCGGCGGCAAGCGTCCAGGAGCAGACACCTAACTGGGCCTATTCAGCCTTGTTGGCCACTATAAACACCGCTTTGCCCTTTCCCGGTTGCCATTGATAGTCAATCTGAAACCCGGCGGCGGTCAAACTGTCTTGCAATTCTTTCGTGGTGAAGACCTTGACCAACGGCATTAAACCCAAGGCCTTTCCAATCGGCCCGATCAACCTAATGATGTATTTGATCATCGTATCGCCGAGACACGCCGTACTGCTAACGAAAATACCACCCGGTTTGAGCATGCTATGCACCTTGGCGATGACCGCTTCCTTGTTCTCGAGTAGGTGCAAAATACTGTGTCCCAACACGGCATCCAAGGTTTGATCGGGCACGCTGATTTCCTCGATGGTCGAACGTTCAAATGTAACATTCTTGACATTTTTTGCGTCCGCTTTGCCTTGGGCGATTTCAATCATTTTCGATGAGATATCGATGGCGTGAATGTGTTTCACGTACGGCGCATGGGCGATGGCGGTCGTCCCGGTCCCGCAGCCGAACTCCAACACCTCCATGTCCGGTCGAAAGTATTCACGAGTGACCTGCAGTTTTTTCTGGTAAGCCGCTTCGTCAGCAACGGGTTTTTTGGAATAGCGTTCTGCTATCTTGTCCCAAAATCTGGCTGACGGCGGCATAGCGGGCGTTCGCTTCCGATGCGTTTAGGCCGCCAGCGCCTCGATGCGCATGGCCGCTGGATAGGAGTAAGTGCTCCCGGACTCGAACCAGAAGCCCACCTTCATCACGGCTCGACCGCGGCGAAGCCGCCGGCTGCAGCACCTCGTTAGGCACGTGTCGGTACGAAACAAGCCTGCGTTCATCTATAACGGGTCGGTACGCATGGGTCAGATCCCGTGGCCCCTCGGCCTAACAGGGAATGATGGTACGCGGTGGTCTACTACTGTCAATCCGCCTTCTAATCGAATCTCCGCTTTGGCTCGTTTTCCACTTGCCAGAAGGCGATCGCTTGACCGGCAGCTCGTGGGCCGATACCGGCCGGTCAGTTTCGATCGGTTCGGAAAATTTCTTGAGATTTGCGCATTCGAACAGATGCCCTTAGTCCGCAATCTAGCTGGCTCCGTGCGGTGCCCCTTCGGGGCGTAGAAACAGGACTGAGGACTTGAGCGCGGCGAATCGAGAGTCGTGAAGCGTAAGCGCCGTGACTAATCACCAATAACTCATAAGCAATAACGGAAGTAAAAGCGATGAGCCTGTCGCCCTGTCTTCAGCGTGAAAAGATAATTATGATGATGCCGGCTGCGATCAGCAGCGACATCGATAGCCTTCGAACTAGCGATCCTTCGGCAAGAAACATCTGGCCCATCAGGACCGCGAAGGGGATCGAGGCCTGTCGAACCGCCTGGATGGCTGCGACGTCACCGCCCAGACTGTACGCCAGCAAGATCAAATAATATGAGCCATAAAGCACTACGCCCCCACCGATGTAGCGCAGCGGGGCGCGTCGCCAATGCGCGATGGGCGGCCAGTCACCCTTCACGGCGGCTACACGCCTGAAAATCAAGGCGATTATCGGACTCATCGCTATCCAGCTCCAGAAAAACATTACCACCGGATCAACAATCTGTACGGCCCGCGCATCCGCTATTGCACCGGTGCCATGGCCGATCATCGTGAGCAGCGCAAAACCAAGCGTACGCGGATCCTGAAACAACCCGGCACCCGGTCGATATTGCAGCAACAGACCGCCGACTAACACCAACGCGATGCCCGCGAGCATTGTCAGCGTGTAGGATTCCCCGAGAAACAAAACGCCGACCAGCACGATGTACAACGGCGATGAACGGGTGATCGGATAATAGATCGACAGATCCCCGCGCGAGAAGGTCATGACCAAAAAGAATGTGTATATCGACATCCCGGTTATCGAAATCAACCAGAGGTGCCATACTTTTACGATCGAGGTTAGGTCTGCGCCGGACAGCCAAACGTGCATGCTGGAAAAAAACGCCACCGCAACAATAATTCCGAGGTAAGCGTCTGCCGGGCGCCGATCACTGCGAAGAATCGTATCCCGTATAGGGTGAAGGGCGGCCGACACCAACACCATGACCGCGATTAACGGACTCATGGGGCGCGCTTATTCATGCGCATCGCCGCCGTCGAGAACGCATAGCGTTACGGCGTCGCCGGCCGACACCCGCAAGATCCGTTGCGCGACCGGTCCCAGTCGGATGCTGCCTTCATTTCCGTCATCGGCGCTAACAGCCCACCCGCGAAGCGGCGCGCCGTTCAAGTTCAAGAGCTCGACCAGCGTTTCCCGTCCGCGACTCGCGTCGATCCCGAATGCCTGACAGGTCTTTTGGTGCAGCTGGAATCTTCTTCGTCCTTCCCAAAAGCTATCCTCGTCGACGGCCTCGACACGAAGTCTAGTGCGGGTCAGCGCCCGCTCGCGTCGACGCATCTCTGTCGCCGCCGCATCGATGACATCGCCACGAAAGACGACCTGATAGCGCTCTTGTGCCCAACGCTTAGAGATGTAACCGGCCTTGACGTCGGCGGCGATGGCCTCAAGCGCACGCTCTTCCGGCAGCCCGTAACCGCCGCCGCCCGCAGTTTCCATGATGACCACGTCACCTTGTTTCATGGCGAAACCGCTGACCTTTCCCGGCAATTCAGAGGGCTCGAATTCCGTGGCGCCTCTGCGCACACGAAAGCGATTCGGCGCCGCGGCGCCACCGCCGCATACGCCGAACGGCGGGACGACGTTTCGATCGGACAAGACCGACAGTCGCCCGTCGGGCGCGAGCAGGCGCACTTCGCGTCGCAACCCCAGGCCACCGCGGTGCCGGCCGTCGCCGCAGGAGTCTTCCCGCAACTCACAACGTTCCACTAGTAACGCGTGTTCCAGCTCAACCGCCTCGGTCGGCATGATCGAGCCGAAGTCACCCTCATCGTAGGCCCGCATCGCATGACTGCCGTCACTCTCGAGAAAACCGCCGGTGCCGCCTGCCGGCCATTCGTAGAACACCGTGGTGCGGCCGCGGCCAGCATGGACGCTGCCGATCATGACGTGATTGGATGTGCCCTTGGTGTCGCCGGCGATATAGGTTGGAGCGACGGCGGCGAGTGCGCCCATGGTCACCGACTCGATACGCCGGCGCATCTCGCCAAAGCCGCCGCAGGCCGCCGGCCAAACAGCATGAGTGATGGAGCCTTGCGGTGCGACGACTTTCACCGGCCGAAATGAGCCGCCACTGATCGGGCTCTTGGGATCGAGTAATGCCTTCAGCGCCGTGAAAACGGCGGTCGCGGTGCTCGCCAGGCTGCAGTTAATGGGCCCCTGTACCTGCTTCGACGAACCCTCGAAGTCTAACAGCAGTCGATCGTTTTCGACGGTCACAGCAAGACGCAGCAATACAGCCTTGCCCGTCAATGCATCGCTGTCGAAATAGTCTTCGTAATAATAGGTGCCCGGCATTAGCACAGAAATAGCATCTCGCATGCGCCGCTCGTCGCGCGCCAATATCGCTTCCATCGAGGCCATGACAACTTCGAGCCCGAAGCGTTCGACGATGCCGAAGATTCGATCGCGTGCCACGTGACAGCAAGAGAGCATCGCGTCGAAATCGCCGCGGCTCTCATCGGGCACGCGCACATTGGCGAAAATCAGCTCGAGCACGTCTTGCATACGGCGCCCCTTCTCGTAGACCTTGACCAGGGGAATGCGAAGACCTTCCTGAAAGATCTCGGTGGCTTGGCCCGACACACTGCCGGGCGCCATGCCGCCGATGTCGGCCCAGTGGCCACGAACGACTGCAAACGCCAGTCGCGTTTCGCCGACGAAAATCGGCGTGATCATGGCGACATCGTTCATATGCGTGCCGGCAGTGTAGGGATCATTCACAAAAACCACGTCACCCGCGTACAGGCGATCGCCGTAGTGCTTCACGGCCTCCCGGGTCTGCCAAGCCAGCGGGAAGATGTGCGCCGGACTGTCTTCGGATTGAGCAACCAGCTCACCGGCGCCATTCAGAACCGCGCAGGAAAAGTCGTGTCCTTCGTAGATGACCGATGAATGGGCCGTGCGGATCATGGTTGCACGCATCTCGCGCACGGCTGCAATCAGAAGCTCCTGCACGAGACCCACGGTGACAAGATCGATGTTGGCGGTCATACCCAACTTTTCCTACGTCCGTCCAATGGCGATATGGCCCCAGCGGTTGACCTCACCCCGCCAGCCGGGCGGCAAGACAGTCGTGCTGCCGAACTCTTCGATCACAGCAGGCCCGTCTATGACCGCACCGCAGCCGAGACGGTCGCGGGCGTACACCGTGCAGTCGTCATGCCACGTACCGTCAAAGTACGCCTTGCGCCGCGCCTTGTACGCCTGCGCCAAATCGCCTGATTGCACCGGCGTCGTCGGCCAAGGGAATGCTGCACCACGGCCGCGCGCCGTCACCCTGACAGCAACGAGCTCAGTCGCCTTGCCCTCGGGCCTGAAGCTATAACGGCGCTCGTAAAGCGATTCGAAGCTCGTAACCAGGCCAGAGGCATCGGCACCATTATGAACCGCAACGGTCAACTCAAAGGCCTGGCCCCGATAACGCATGTCGACCGCGCGCTCGAAAAGCATGGCACCATCGCTGACGCCGGCCTCGCACAATCTTGCCCGCCCCTCGTCGCACAGCGCCTGCAAGCGCGCGTGTAACTCTTCGATGTTCAGCTCCTCAGCCGGTACTACCCAGGTGCGGCTCAGGTCGTGGCGGATGTCGGCCGCCAACAGACCGAGCGCGGACAGGTTTCCCGGGTAGAGCGGTACCAAAATCTTTGCCAGCCCCAGCTCGGCTGCGACATCGGCGGCATACATCGGCCCCGCCCCGCCCATCGGCACCAGAGTCACGCCGCGCGGATCATGGCCGCGCTCGATCGAGATCTCACGGATGGCGCTCGTCATTCGCGCGACGGCGAGCCGAATGATCCCCTCTGCAAGGCGATCGACATCATCGAATCCTGCCTCGCACGCGAGGCGCACTAAGGCTGCCTTCGCGCGCTCGCTTTGCAGGTGCAGACGCCCGCCGAGCAACGTATCGGCGCCGAGGCGCCCCAGATGCAGACTGGCATCGGTCACCGTCGGCGCCTCGCCGCCCTGACCGTAGCAGGCCGGGCCCGGCACCGCCCCGGCGCTCTGCGGTCCGATGCGCAGCGCCCCGGCGGCATCGAGCCAGGCGATGCTGCCACCGCCTGCGCCGACGGTGTTGATCTCCACTTGCGGCAATCTCAGCGGCAATCCGGCGATCGTCGTCTCGCTGACGATGGCCGGCGCGCCTTCGTGCACAAACGAGACATCCGTGCTCGTCCCGCCCATGTCACAAGTGATCAGATCGGTAACGCCGACTGCGCCGGCGACCGCCACCGCCCCTTGCACACCCCCGGCCGGTCCCGAGAGAAACGTGCGCGCAGGATACGCGGCCGCCGTTGCCGTGGTCATCATGCCGCCGTTCGAGGCCATGACAAACAGGTTCCCGCTTACCGTTTTGACCTCCGTGCCAAGGCGCGTCAGATATTCGCTCATGCGGGGAAGCACATAGGCGTTGATCACCGTCGTACTCAGGCGTTCGAACTCGCGATATTCAGGCAGGATGTCGGATGACAACTGCACGGCAACATTTGGAAAGCGGGCACGCACGGCATCGCCGAGCTGCTGTTCGTGGGCCGGATTCGCGTACGCGTGCAGGAGACATATGACGATAACCTCCGGAGCGAGCGCATCGACCGCATCCATGACATGTACGACTTCTTCTGCAGCGAGCTCGTGCCGTACAGACCCGTCCGCAGACATCCGCTCGCTGACCTCGAGCCGCGCCCAACGGGGAATGAGCGGCGGCGGGCGCATCGCTTTGGTATTAAAAAGACCGGGTTCGGCGCGCCGCGTGCGGCCGATTTCCAGCGTGTCACGGAAGCCGGCTGTCGTTAGAAGGGCAAGACGCGCACCGTTTCGCTGCAACAACGCGTTCGTCGCCACCGTCGTGCCGTGAACCACGCGATCGCCGGCGGTGATCGAAGGCGTCAACCCGCCGAGGGCATCCAGAATGGCGCGTTCGGGTCGCTCTGGCGTCGACGGAACCTTGGTGATCGAGATCGTACCCGTGGTAGGCTCACAGACGACAACGTCGGTAAAGGTACCGCCGGTATCGATACCGATACTCGCCATGTGATTTCTTACGCGCTCTCCGCGTCGAGATTGCACCAGACCCAAATGAATTGAATCAGATGCTCGATGCAGTCTAGATACTCACGCGTATCGATATGCTCGTCCGGTTTGTGCGCCTGGGCAATCGTTCCGGGCCCGAAGATGATCGATGGAATCCCCCCTTTATTCACCAAGTGGCGCATGTCGCAAGCAAACGGTCCAGGGTGGATGGCGCCATCGCCGCCCCGTTCGGTAAGCAGGCTCGACATCGCCGCCGCCGGCGCGATATCAGATCTCTGCTGGGTGCTGTCGTCATGATGCAGGAACTCCAACTTTGCGGGGCTGGTGCGCAGGAAATGGTCCTGCTCGTTCGCCTTGCTCATGCTGTCGCGGAAGCTCTGCATGACTTGCCCGATCTCGCCGACGCCGGGAGCGAAGTAGGCGCCGCCGCGCAACACGGCTTCTCCGGCCGTGACTGTCTCATAATGCCCGCCGGCGATTTTGCCCATCACCAGTGAAAACGGTGCCGCCGCGTGCTGCGAAGCGTCGACGCTATGCTTGGCGTTGAATTGGCGCTCGAGCTCGAGCAGCGCGTTGATAACGACTGGCAACTTCTCTATGGCGCTTACGCCTTCCTGCACCTTGCCTTGCCAGCGAGCCCCCGGCGAGCGACGCACTCCGGGTACTGTGACTTGCCAGTAGAGACCACCGGAATGACTGACAGCGATGTGGTTGTTGGTCGGCTCGAGCACGATGGCCGCATCGGCCGTGTAGCCGCGTCGCATCAGATCCAATGTGCCATTGCCTGCGTGTTCCTCATTGACGACGCTCTGAACGATCACGTCGCCGGCCAGTTTCACGCCCGCTTGCCGCAGATACTTGAGAGCGAGCAATGCCGCCATCAGACCGCCTTTCATGTCGGACGTGCCACGGCCGTACATCAAGTGGTTGTCGATCTCGGCACCGAAGGGGTCCCGTGTCCATTCGCCCGTCGGCTGGACTGTGACCGTGTCGATATGTCCGTTCAAGATCAGCGAGCGGCCGCCGCCGGTACCGCGAACGACTCCCACCACATTCGGCCGGTTCCGGTAATTCAACACGTCTTCGAGGCGGCTTGCCTTCAACGCCTCGTAGGTCGGCAAGTCCGCATAGGGCAGAATCAGGTCGTGCTGCCAATGGGTGGGATACTGCGCGATATCGGGATAGCGGGCGAATAGCGCCGCGATATCCGGCTCCATCATGGTCGTTTCGGCACCTAGATCGTCGAGCCGTGCCGCGACATGTTTCTGTGCCGCTGTTTCTTCGCCGGTGAGGCTCGGTATGCGAACCAGCTCGGCGAGCTCATTGATACTGTCCGCACGCTTTTCCGCCGCCAGTCGTACTGCCGTTTCCACCATCGTTATTCTCCCCTTCCCCTCTTCTTGGAACTTTCTCAGGCCTGACGTGCGTAACCGGGCGCGCCGCGGTCATCGAGCCCGAACTCGACGCTGCCATCGCCTCGTGCCAACAAGGCCGTCAATGGACCATAGTAACGCCGCCAACCTTCCTCGGTGACCTGGGCGAAGCGCTGTGCTAGCGCTTGGTGCGACTGCGGATGCAAGCGCGCTTTCTCGTAGAACACTTCCTGCAAATCTTCCGCGTGCACACGCCCCCCCGAGACCGCGCTTTGCAACCCAACGCCCAAAAGCCCGTGCCGCGCCAATACCAAAGCGATGTTGGCGGGAATGCGTCGCGCCCCTGGACAGCCAACCGCCAGTCGCGATCCGTCACGCAGGCGGGCAATGCTGGGCGCCATGTTACTGACACCGAACAAACGCCCATTGTGGCGAAACGGCTTCGCGCGGGCAAAGTTTTCCATGCCCGCGTTCATCACCACACCGCTATCCGCTAAGGCCCACCCGCCACCGAACCATCTCGGTCCCAAGGTAAAGGTCAACGCCACCAGCGTTCCCGCCTTATCGAGCACGTTTAGGTGTGCGGTATGGCCGGGGCCGCGCGCTAACGGCGTGGTGGTCGCGTGATGCGACAGCGCGCGCGACACCCACTGATCGATTGTAACATCGGTAAAGGTATTCCCTGCCGGCGTGGAAAGACGGTATTGCCAGATCGAGGCCATGGCCGCGACCAGGTCATTCAGCGCTTCTGGCGTCTCCAACGACCCTTGGCGTGCGCTGCGACGCGCCGCTTCGAGGATAGCGAACAAAGATGCCGAACCGCTAAACCCGAGTGGTGCGGAGCAGACGCGCATGCCCCCGACGTCGAAATGCGCAGGCGGGACCACCTCGACGGATTCCGGACCGCGGACCCAATCGTCGAGCGGGACCTCCACGCAGACGTGCCGCCATGCCTCGCAGGCAGCGGGACCGAGCGGCCCCGTATAAAACCAGGCCGGACCCTGTTCGGCCATCTGCTCGAGCGTTGCCGCGAGACGCGGTTGCCGAAAGATCAGCGCTCGGCCCTTGCCAGCGTCTACGTCGTCGAACTTAAAGCATTGCGGAATAAAGGCGCTGCCGGCGTATTCCTCGAAAGCGGCCAGTGTCGTCGGGTTCGCCGTCACTCCATGGCGTGCCAGATCGATAGCCGGTCGGCTGACGGTGTCCCAGGAAAGCGTCCCAAAGTCAGCGAGCGCACGTGCAAGGCCGGCGACGACATTGGGCACCGCCGAGCACTCCGGCCCGGAGCTAGGGTAGCTTCGCTTCAAGCCTTCCGCCGGGATCGTCGACGGTGCCCAGAACGCGAAGCGCACACACGCTTGGCGACCGTCGGCAAAGGAGATGACCATGAAGCCCCCGTAGCCGCCGATCCCGGTGTTGCAAGGGTCCGCCACGCAGGAGGCCAGCGCCGTGGCGACAGCGCCGTCGACGGCGGTACCACCCTGCCGTAAGATGGCCATACCCGCGTTTGCCGCAGCCTCACTGCTTGCTGTCACAAGCATCGACATAATACGCTAACGACCTCCTGGCGAACCCGGGTAGACCGCCGAATAGCTGAAGAGGACGAATTTATCAGGTGCCACGGGTGGCGCAACTCCTTTGGAAAACTTGACGGAACTCGGCCGTGTATCGTTGGAATCTAGCGTATGCGTAGAGTCGGTATCGAAGTCGGCGGTACCTTCACCGACCTCTTGAGCATCGAAGACGGGCATATCCGAGTCACCAAAGTTCCGAGCATCTATGCGCGACCGGACGAGGGCGCCTATGATGCTCTGCAAAGCGCGCACATCCCAATAGCCGCTATCGAGGAACTGATTCACGGGTCGACGGTTGTCACCAACACCGTCATCCAGCGAAACGGTGCAAGAGTCGCCTTCGTCACGACCAAAGGTTTTCGCGATATCTTGATGTTGCAGAGACATAATCGCGAACGCGTCTTCGATATTTTTTACAGTAAACCAGAACCGATTGTCGAACGAAAGGATTGTTTCGAAGTCGAGGAGCGTACACTCGCCGATGGTTCCGCGACAATCGCGCTCAATGAGTCTTCGGTAGAACGCGAATTGGTCCCTGCGCTGACGGCCGGCGGCTACCAGGCCGTCGCGGTGTGTTTGCTCAATGCGTATATCAACCCAGCCCACGAGCGGCGTGTGGCTGAAATCATCAGCCGAAACCTCCCCGATCTGCTCATCACGCTATCGTCAGACATCGCCTGCGAGTTCCGGGAGTATGAACGGGCATCGACGACGGTTATTGCCGCGCACGTGCAGCCGGTCGTCGTGCGGTATTTAGAACGGTTTGAAAACTATCTGGCCAAACACGGTTTCCGCGGCCGCTTCAGCATCATGCAATCCAACGGCGGTCGTCTTCCGGGCGCCGGCGTCAGGCGTAACCCGGTGAGCGCGCTATTTTCCGGCCCCGCCGCCGGCGTCATGGGTGCCATACGCCAAGCCGCTCTTTCTGGCTATCGCAATCTGATTACCTTCGATATGGGTGGTACCAGCACCGATGTGTGTCTGGTCAAGGACGGCCATCCGGACCTGACCAGCCAGACCATGATCGACGGCTTGCCGGTGCGTACACCGCTCTTCGACATCGTCTCAGTCGGTGCCGGCTGTGGCAGCATCGTGTGGGCCGATGACGAAGGCATGCTGCGTGTCGGGCCAGCCAGCGCAGGTTCGGATCCTGGTCCAGTTTGTTATGGCCGTGGCGGTGAGCGCCCGACCATTACTGACGCGCACGTCGTGCGCGGCACCTTGCGCCCGCAGGCGTTTCTCGGTGGCGCCATGCGCATTGACCCAACCGCTGCCGAACAGGCATTGGCAAAATTCGGCGCCCGCGTTGAGTTGGATCCCGCCGCGCTCGCAGACAGCGCTATCCGCATCGCCGAAGCCAACACGGTGCGCGCGATCCAGCTGATATCAACACGGCGCGGTCACGATCCCCGCGACTTCGTCCTCGTCGCCTTTGGGG
>CAYGAS010000285.1:0-1549 GCA_964347935.1 uncultured Nitrospiraceae bacterium
GCAAACCATTCGTCGAGCTTGTTAACGACCTCGGTTTGCAGGCGACCACCGCGAACCCACTCGTGCAGCATGCCCTCGAAGTCCTGTAACCTGAAGAAATAATGCTCCGATTCCTTATAAATCGGTTTCACGCCAGAGAGCGCCGAGACCGGATTTTTCAGGTCCGTCGGTGAGTAGGTGGCCCCGCAGACCTCGCAACTGTCACCGTACTGGTCTGGGCTTGCGCAGCGAGGGCATTCCCCTTTTATGAAGCGATCGGGCAGAAACAGATTCTTCTCGGGATCGAACGCCTGCTCGATGACACGAGAGCTGATATGGCCGCCCGCCTTCAGACGCTCGTAGATCAGGTTGGCGCACTCCCGGTTTTCCGGCGAGTGGGTCGTATAGTAGTTGTCAAACTCGACTGCGAAGTCGGCAAAATCGGCACGATGCTCAATGCCGAAGCGCGCGACCAGCGCCTCGGGGGTAATCCCCTCGTCTTGGGCCCGCACCATGATCGGTGTGCCGTGGGCATCGTCAGCGCAGACGTAGATACAGTCATGCCCGCGCATCTTTTGAAAGCGCACCCAGATATCGGTCTGGATGTACTCCACCAAGTGACCGAGATGAATCGAGCCGTTCGCATAAGGCAGCGCGCTCGTAACGAGGATGGTGCGTTTCTCGGGCGCCATGACAATAACCATACAACCAAAAAGGCCGACCCTGAAGTGGGACGGCCGCCGTGGGGAACACTACCAGTTTTGCCGCACGCCGACCACTAAGCGACGGCTGTATCGCTACCCGGGACGCCCGCGCGCCGGCCGCGGCATGACTTTTGGTGACTCGCGGTGTAGCATGTCGCCGCTCAAGTCATCAGGTGTGCGCAAGTCATGACAGCCGTTTCGAAATCGCAGGTCGAGTCCGGACTCAAGAGGGTCATTGATCCCTATCTCCATGAAGACTTGGTCACTGCCAAGGCCGTGCAGAATATCGTCGTCGACGGCGGCAAGGTGGTCGTCGACATCACGCTCGGTTACCCGGCAAAGGGCTGGCAGAATGAGCTCGCGGCCAAGCTCAAGGAGCAGCTCATGAGCGTGCCCGGCGTTAGCGATGCGGTGATCAATGTGTCCTCCAAGATTGCCACGCATGCGGTCCAGCGTGGGGTCAAGCCGCTCGAAGGCGTGAAGAACATGATCGCCGTCGCCTCCGGCAAGGGCGGTGTCGGCAAGTCCACGGTCGCGGCCAACCTGGCGTTGGCGCTCTCGGCTGAAGGGGCCACGGTCGGGGTGCTCGACGCGGACATCTACGGGCCCAGTCAGCCGCGCATGCTCGGTGTAAAAGCCAAGCCGCAGTCCAAGGACGGGCGCTCGCTCGAGCCGATTCGTAGCTACCAGCTGCAGGCGATGTCGATCGGCTTTTTGATCGAAGAGGAAACGCCGATGATCTGGCGCGGACCGATGGTGACGCAGGCCCTGGAGCAATTGCTCAAGGACACGCGCTGGGACCAAGTCGACTATCTGGTGATCGACCTTCCGCCCGGCACCGGGGACACGCAGCTCACGCTCGCCCA